>JASFVM010000131.1:0-7285 GCA_050049835.1 Gammaproteobacteria bacterium | reverse complement strand
CGATAACTTTGCAAAAGTTGATTTACGAGTTGCAAGAATTATCAAGGCTGAGCAGGTGGAAGGTGCGGACAAGCTGCTACAGCTGACGCTCGATATCGGAGGTGAAACACGCATGGTATTCGCTGGTATCAAGTCAGCCTATGAACCGGAATTGCTGGAAGGCCGCCTCACCGTGATGGTTGCCAATCTGGCACCACGAAAAATGCGCTTCGGTGTATCGGAGGGCATGGTACTGGCAGCGGGACCTGGCGGTAAAGACCTGTTTATCCTGAGTCCGGACGATGGCGCTTCTCCCGGAATGCGCGTTAAATAACAAATCACCAACTTGCCAGATTAATAACCAGACTGCCGTATCGCTATCGATTCGGCAGTCACTGCATTGGCAACGAATGCCGCAACTTTGTAATCAATCTTCCTGATTCACGACCAAAATCCCGGCGACCTTCTACACTAAGCATATAGGATCAAGCTGTTAACACAGGCAGGTGGACACTAACACTTGTTTCGTACGTATCGTCAACAAATGATGACGCCATCACCTGGCAAGCTTACAAGATACTAAACAGTTAATTATGAAAGTTCTGGTCCTTGAAAACAGTCGACTCTATCAGAAAACGCTTCGTGAACTTCTTGAAGAAATTGATTGTGAAGCAGACTGTGTCAGTTCCGGTGAAGAAGGCATCAGGCTGCTCGATAATAACAACTACCGCCTCATTATTGCCGGCCAGAACATATTCGATGACAGCAGCTCTGCATTTATCGAATACTGCAAACTGCAGGTGACTGACTGCCCTATTCTGCTGCTCACGTCTGAACCCAATGAAACGCTGTTGAAAAATGCACGCAATGCAGGCATTAACGATATCTTTCCCAAGTCAAATATCGATAATCTTCGCGAGAGCATTCATTACTATATCAGGGGCAAACGCACTATCGTAATCGATGGCGGGCGCGTAATCTATATCGAAGACAGTCCATCTGTCGCACGTGCGATCACCCGTGATCTGGAAAAAATGAACCTTGAGGTTGATTACTACAGAAACGCGGAAGATGCTTATAACGCGCTGATGAAAAACGAATATGACCTGGTGATAACCGATGTCATGCTCAAAGGTGCAATCAGCGGCCTGTCCCTGGTACGCATGATCCGCGCACTGAGAAACCACCGTTCAGAGCTTCCGGTTCTGGCAATGACCGGTCATGATGATCCCAGGCGCAGAATCGAGCTTTTTCATGCCGGCATAAATGACTATGTTACCAAGCCACCCATCGAGGAGGAGTTTGCCGCCAGGGTCAACAACCTTATCACCAGCAAACGCCTCTATGACAAGGTAAGAGAACAAACGCAGGCGCTGTTACAGGTGGCCATGAAAGATCAGCTGACAACCTGTCACAACCGGCACAGCCTGGTAGAAAACGCGCCAAAATATATCAATGATGCGATTCGTTACGAACACCCGCTATCCATCATGATTCTCGACCTTGACCATTTCAAAACAATCAACGATCAACATGGGCATGATACGGGCGACAAGGTATTATCTGACATTGGCAAGCTGCTGATGCAAACCTGTCGCCAGGGTGATTTCGTCTCCCGTATTGGCGGTGAAGAATTCCTGATTATACTGCCGCATTGCGCTGCCAGCGATGCAGTTAACAAAGCTGAACAGATAAGGGTCATGATTGAAAAGTTCAGACCCGAGGATTTGAGCGTCACGGTCAGTATTGGCATAGCCTGCCTGGCGGAGATGCACCATTCTGATTTTGACCGTTTGTATAAATCGGCTGATGAGGCCGTATATCAGTCAAAGGGAAATGGCCGAAACCGGGTTACGCTGGCTTGAAGGTCACAGGAGGTCTGTTGCTAACGGTAACCAATCCAGCTATTTCACCCACAAAAAGGCCGCTGAATCAGCGGCCTTTTTTCAGCTTGCTTGCTGTTGCAGCTATTTGCTTGCATAGTTAGAAACATCAGATGGCAGTACCGTGGTGAGTCCCAGTGACTGCCACATCTGCATACCGCCACGATAGTAATAGAGCTTTTCAGCAGGGTAGCCGAGACTTATCAGGGCACGAATCGCACGTGGTGACTGGCCACACCAGGGTCCGTTACACCATAACAACAGCTGCTTGGCTTCCGAAAAATCCCAGGTATCTGTTTTCTGACTACCGGAAAACATACCCACCTTTTCCAGTGAGCGCATCACCACGTTGACATCATCACGCTCCCTGGCACCAAGACGTTCGAGCACTTCAGCAAGTTCGGGGTCGTCAGCTGGTTTTTCAAATACAGTAAAGGGGATATTGACTGAACCCGGAATGGTGCCCTTGTCATGCCAGCTGGGTGTACGGGCATCTATCATCACGCCATCACCGCGATGCATGGCTGTTTCCATAAACTTGATCACCTCAAGCTCGGCAACAGTCGCGACACCATCAGCAATATTCAGCGGATTGACGCAAAACGGCGGGCAGGGTCGCGAGGTTTTTGCAAATGAACCGTCAATCGTATGGCTGGTATCCTGGATACGCTGTACCTTGACCAGTTCCTTACCATGATTCACCACTGAGTATGGCTTGTCATCAGTGATTCTGACTTCAAGGTTGGCAGCCATCACATTCATTGTGATTAACGCTGAGAAAATAAGCACACCAAAAAATATTGAATTTTTCATCCCTCTTCCTCTTGCTTACTGTTTATGCAATGACATTACGTTTTGCCTTACATTTTCAAGATCCGGCTGGTCCGCCTGGCTGTATCGATAAAAAACTGTATTTTTGTCAGTTGTGTTCAGTTTTGCGAAAAAGACATAGGTCCCGTAAAAATTCTTCTGCAGGAACATTTCAAACTGTTCCATATCAAGCCCCTTTGGCAAGCTGTCCGCCTCCAGCTCTCGTCCATTCCATTCAAATGCACTACTGGCTGAATCTTTTGTTTGTTCTTCATGCAATTGCCCGGTTTGATCCAGTTCCACACTGGCGGCTTCACCTTCAAGCATTTTCAAATAAGCATCATCAGCAGCCGCTACCGGCAGAATGATCAGCATCGAAACTGAAATCAATAAACTGTTGGTGTGTAAACACTTCAACGCCACTGAACAACATCCATTTAAGCTAATCGGACACTCTCACGTTTTGCCTGTTTAGAACCGCAGGCAAACAGCAGAATCAGTTGAACTCTGTCTATGTCTATAGCAGAAGATGGATGAATTACAAGTAAGTCGTTGAATTTGCGGATAGCAGCTGTTAAGGCTGCAGCCAGATCAGACTGGCCATACGACCCGTTTCGCCGTCCCGCCGGTAGGAAAAGAACTTTTGTTTATCAGTAAAGGTGCATTCATTACCGCCATAAACTGCCGGGATTCCCAGCCGCTCCAGTTGCAGCCGCGCCAAACGGTAAAGATCGCATAACCAATGCCGGGCGTCCGTCTGCCGGAAAGCGGAAGCGTTACCCGGCATATCGCTGAAGGCATGCACAACCTCTGCCCCGACTTCAAATGCCTGTGGACCGATGGCCGGTCCCAGCCATACCATCAGCTCCGTCGGATCGGTATCCAGCGCTGCCACCGCATTCGAGATAACGCCTGCATGCAAACCGCGCCAGCCGGCGTGGGCCGCTGCCACCCGGCTGCCCTCGCGGTTACAGATCAGCACCGGCAGACAGTCCGCAGTCAGGACGACGCATACTACACCTGCTGTAGCACTCCATGATCCGTCTGCTTCAGCAGCATCAGTCCCCTGCTCCACCCTGATGACATGGTTACTGTGCACCTGCTGCAGCCAGGCCGGTTCAGCAGGCAAATTGAAATACTCATGCAGCAGCCTTCTGTTTCTGCTTACCGCTTGCGGATCATCATCGGTATGGTCAGCCAGGTTGAAACTGGCATAGGGTGCCTTGCTGTAACCACCGGTTCTGAGTGTTACCAGCGCATGAACCTGTTGCGGTGCCGGCCATTGCGGCACGATATAACCGGGCACTGGCAGCTCATCCACGATGACGTTCCAGATCCTGTTCCAGCACCGCAAGCAGTTGCACCATATCCCCGGGTAATGGTGCCCGCCAGGTGAGCCGCTTGCCGGTTTGCGGGTGAACCAGGCTCAGCCGGAATGCGTGTAAAGCCTGTCGCTTGAAACTGCGCAGCTGTGCGATCAGCTCCTGTTCAGCTCGCGGCGGTATGCGCTGCCGGCCGCCATAAACCGTATCGCCAACGATCGGATGGCGAATGTGTTGCATATGAACACGAATCTGGTGCGTTCTTCCGGATTCCAGTTTCAGCTGGACATGGGTATGCTCGCGATACCTTTTTATCACGCGGTAATGTGTTACTGCCGGCTTGCCGTCATCGCGCACACACATGCGGACCCGGTCGCGTATATGCCGGCCAATCGGCGCATCGACGGTGCCGCCTGCAGTAATCACACCATGCACGACAGCCTGATATTCTCTTGTCACTGTACGCTGCTGCAGTGCCTCAACCAGGTGTTTGTGTGCCCTCAGGTTACGGGCGACCACCATCAGTCCGGTGGTGTCCTTGTCCAGCCGATGCACAATACCAGCCCTGGGAATGCGTGCAAGACCGCTATCAAAGTGTAACAGGGCATTCACCAGGGTACCGTCCGCATGCCCCGCAGCAGGGTGTACAACCAGTCCCGCGGGTTTATTGAGAACAATGATATCTTCATCCCCATACACGACCTGCAGTGGAATGTCCTGCGGCTTCATTTCATCAGGGCGGTTATCCAGATGGATGTTGAGCTCCAGTGTTTCATCACCGCTCAACCTGGTTTTCGGTTTGACAGTTACACCATCGAGCAGCACCTGCCCATCACGGATCCATTGTTGCAGTCGACTGCGGGAATAGTCCGGAAACATGCTTGCCAGAGCCGCATCCAGACGTTGACCGGCAAACTGTTCTGTCACCTGCTTGATGATGGCTTTATCGACGACTGATTCAGACATTTAGAGAGAATATTTGAACTCGGGTATAATGCCCCATTCTAACGGAACAGTGTTTCAGCAACGAACCCTTTTTATAGATGCGATTAATATCACCTGTTTTTCTTCTGCTGCTGTCAGTCACGTTTTTGCAGGCCTGCAGCATGTTCAAAGATGACCCGACCGAAGACTGGACCGCAAAAGAATTCTACGAGGAAGCGGACAAGGCTTTATTTTCAGGTGAGTTCGAGACAGCCATTAAATACCTGGAGACACTGGAAGCCAGATTCCCGTTCGACCCCTATGCCAAGCAGGCACAACTTGATATCGCCTACTCCTACTACAAGTTTGATGAGCCGGACGCTGCCATCAGCGCCGCCGACCGCTTTATGCGGCTGCACCCCCGTGATCCGAATATCGATTATGTCTACTACCTGAAAGGGCTGGTGAATTTCAAACGCGGAACCGGCATCCTCGATGGCTGGTTTCCGCGCGATCAGGCAGAACATGAAACCGAAACACTGCATAACTCATTCAATGATTTCGCCACCCTGGTGCGACGCTATCCGAACAGTAAATATGCCGGCGACGCCTTCCAGAGGATGATATATCTGCGTAACGAACTGGCACAGCATGAAATCAGCGTTGCTGAATATTATCTTTCCAGAAAAGCCTGGATGGGTGCGGCCAATCGTGCCAAAAACGTGGTCGAGCGCTATGAACAGTCCATCTGGCGCAAGCGCGCCCTGGAAATAATGATCATTGCCTACACTGAACTCGGTCTTGACGAGCTGGCGACGGATACCCGGCGCATCCTCGATCTCAACAAGGACGTTGCCAGCAATCTGCACGGTTTTGATGCCGAACTGGAACAGCCGCCGAAATCGAGCTGGTACAAGTTCTGGTAAGTTAGCTGCGCCGGTATCCCGATGTGATCGGGTAGCGCCGATCACGACCAAAAGCTCTGCGGGTGACGCGCACGCCCGGCGCTGATTGCCTGCGCTTGTATTCATTACGCTGTACCAGGCCGAGCACATGCTCAACCGTGTCCCGATCAAAACCGGCATTAATCACTTCATCGATGGTCATGTCACGCTCAACCGATAGCTCCAGAATCCGGTCCAACACTTCGTAGACGGGTAACGAGTCTTCATCAACCTGGTCTTCTCGCAGCTCGGCACTTGGTGGCCTGGTGATCACGCGCTCGGGTATGACCTGGCCCAGTGAGTTCCGGTAATGACAGAGCCTGTAGACCAGGGTTTTATATACGTCCTTTATCGGCGCAAAACCGCCGCACATATCACCGTATAAGGTGGCGTACCCCACGGCCATCTCGCTTTTATTCCCTGTTGCCAGCAACATGCGCCCGGTCTTGTTGGAAATAGCCATCAGGATCAAGCCCCGACAGCGTGCCTGAATGTTTTCTTCTGTCGTGTCCGGCTCGGTACCTTTGAATACGTACTTGAGCGAATCCAGGAATGATTCAAAGGCGCCCTCGATTGAAATCACATCGTAATGCACGCCCAGGGCACGCGCTTCTGCCTCCGCATCTTCGCGACTGATGCTTGCGGTATATCGCGAGGGCATCATCACAGCGTGGACGTTTTCAGCACCCAGCGCATCTGCCGCAATTGCCAGCGTCAACGCTGAATCCACACCACCGGAAAGTCCGACAATCACGCCACTGAAGCCGTTCTTGGTAACAAAATCTTTTACCCCTAGCACCAGTGCCCGGTAAACCGCCTCTTCCTGTTGCAAGGCCCGGGTTGTACCGGCTGCAAGCGCTACCGGCCCCGTGCCAGTCAGCTCAATCAGCTCGATCGCGGGCTCAAATGCTGCCGCCCTGCAAATGACTTCTCCGACACTGTCTACCACAAGCGATTCGCCGTCAAATACAAGCTCATCCTGACCACCGACCATGTTGATATAAAATACAGGTATTCCATTTTCGCTGGTGCGTTGTTCCAGCATATGGATTCTTTCCTGGTACTTGGCTCCGTGAAAGGGCGAAGCGTTGATGACAATCATCGCATCGGCACCGCCTGCTTTCGCAGCCGCAACAGGTCCGACTTCCCAGGCATCTTCGCAAATCACCAGGCCAAAACGAAACTCATTCAGGGCAACGATGCAGGTTTCATTGCCCGGCGAGAAATAGCGGACTTCATCGAATACCGAGTAATTAGGCAGTGATTGTTTTTGATATTGACCAATCGTATCACCATCCCGTATCCAGACGGCCGTGTTGTATAATCTGTCGTTGTGTGTCGCGGGCAAACCAAAGACGATATCGACGCCGGAAACAGACTGTTTTATCTTCGCTACCGCCGCTTCCACCCGCTGCATGAATCC
>JASFVM010000129.1:0-7288 GCA_050049835.1 Gammaproteobacteria bacterium | reverse complement strand
ACCGGGGTACACCGGCCGGCAGCGTGTTGCTCGAATGTTTGTTTGTGCTTGAAGTCGCTGCGGTCGAAGCCCTGCAATCACAGCGCTATCTGCCGCCCACCACGATACGTGTTGTCATGGACGAACGCGGCAACGACTACAACAATAAAATGTCGCATGAAGCCATCAGCAAGGCCGGCGCCCGGGTAGACACCAGTACCGCGATCCAGGTCGTGCGCGCCAGGCAAAAGGAGCTGAAGGCACTACTGGATAAATGCGAACAACGTGCCCGGCAACAGGCACCGTCAATATTCAACAGCGCCCATGCTCAGGCGGAGCAAATCCTGCTGCGTGAGATCAATCGATTGAAAGCCCTGCAAGCGGTCAATCCGAATGTGCGTGATGAAGAAATCGCTTTTTACGAACAGCAGCTGCAGGCGCTGACACAATTGATTGATGCTACTCGATTACGGCTGGATGCTTTGCGCGTCATCATTACAATGTGATGAAAACACAGGGACGAGGGCCGAGGGACAATGAAAGGCAAAGACACTGGTTCCCCGCCTGCGCGGGAATGACGTTATTTATTCAGCAATGTAGCCCGGATGAAGTGCGACGAAATCCGGGGATATGCATATCGTAGAAACTACGTCCCGGATTAAGCTTCGCTGCATCCAGGCTACCGATGGACCCTGCCGGCGCGGGGATGACACTATTTACCGGGGATTACGCTGTATATTCAGTCTCTTTTGCATAACCTGTGACCCATGCACTGAAATGAATAGTAACTCCCGGGCTGAAAACACCGTCAAGATAACATTGAAAAAAGGATCACTCCCGAATCGATGAGTTCGTCACTCCCACATCCATAATCTCGTCACTGCCTCATCCAGAAGCTCGTCACTCCCGCACCCATATCTTCGTCACTCCCGCGCAGGCGGGAGCCCAGTGGCCTGACTGCTCAAAATAACGACATTCATACAAGAACTTATCCAGCCAATCACGATCTACCCTAAACACTTAATAACGATAAACAATACTCTTACATGCGCATATTATTTTTAGTCCTGTCGTTACTGACTTCATCTGTATTTGCTGACACCAGTGACACCGAGCGTTTCAAAACCATTCATGACTATGCCCTGATTGCTGATGCGGCCTACTATGGTGAGGACCAGGTTAAAAAGGTGCTGGCTGCACAGGGTTATACGTTGACGGACCACGGTGAACTGCCGGGCTATGCAGTGAGTTATTACCTGGCGACCAATGATGCCGCCAAACAGCAACTACTGGCTGTGCGTGGTACCTCCAATGTAGAAAATGCGCTGGTCGATGTCGCGTTTAACCTGTTGCCCAACAAGCATACCGGTATCAAGATCCACCAGGGTTTTGCCAATTCAGCAGACTATACCTGGAGCAAGGTCGAACCAAAACTGAACAGCGGCTATGTCATCAATACCACCGGTCACAGCCTCGGCGGTGCTGTTGCGCTGATTCTTGCGATGTATCTTGATGCTGATGGCTATGATGTCGGCAAGGTCATTACTTTCGGCCAGCCCAAGGTAACCAACATGGCAGGCGGCCGCCAGTATGCACATCTCGATATTACACGCGTCGTCACGCCAAAAGACATGGTGCCGCTGATGCCGCCACTGGATCCAATGGATATGATGAGCATGGACATCTACTGGCACCTGGGTACGGAACTTGTGTTGCAGGAAGGCAACAGTTACTCGGAGCTGGAGGGTGTCGACAGCATGATGCGGGCAACAGATTTTCTCAATGAAATGATTACCGAGAAAAACCTGCAGCACCATTTCATGGCAGAGTACATTAACCTGATTGCCCCGAAGCTGGTTAATGCGAAAAGGATACAGTATCAGAATGATTTCAGTATTTACGACTGGTTTAGTACAGGGGGTAGTGGCAAGTGACGAGTGGCGAGAAACAATAAAGTATGCTGAGTCAAAAGAAGGGTAAAAGATGCATATATTCCGGCAAATGAGATAACGGACACATTGTCGGTGCTGAGGTAGACTTGCATTGATGAACAGACAGCTCTTCCTGATTTCCGCAATGTTTGTGCTTGGAGTTGCTGCCGGTGCTGCCCTGATGATCAGCCGGGATGATAATCCGGCGATACAGCACGCAGCTGAATCCGTATCGTCTGCTGCACCGCCGGATCAGAGCCTGCAGCACCCGATGGCCAATGCTTTTACCGCATCCCGTGAGCCTGACAAGGCGCGTATCCAGTTACTGGAAGAACAGGTGCGCTATCTGAATGCAAGGCTCGATGAGCTTGAGCAGAAAGTGACGGCATCAGTTGAACAGCGTGCGGAATCCGATGCCGGCACACTAGCGGTCAACGCGACATCGATGGCCGACACACCGATTACCCGCCAGAGCCCCATGCTGACCACCGACAACCTGGTCAAGTCAGGTATCGATCCGGTGATCGCCGTTGATATCGTCCGTCGCAAGAATGACTTTGATTTGAAGCTGCTAGAGCTGCGTGACCGTGCGATGCGCGAAGGTTACCTGGGTACAGGCCGATACCAGCGTGAGTTGAATGCACTGATGGTGGAAAATGTCGTGCTGCGTGATGAGATTGGCGATGATGCCTATGACCGCTATTTGTTCGCGACCGGCCAGCGTAATCGTGTCAAAATCGCATCGGTGATGATGGGATCGCCTGCTGAACAGGCAGGTCTGAAAACGGGTGACATGATCCTCAGTTATAACGACAGGCAGATGTTCGACTGGAATGAATTGCAGGACGCCACCACGAAAGGTGAACGCGGGGAATATGTTAATGTAACCGTCATGAGAAACGGCCAGCTGATGAACATCTGGTTGCCACGTGGTCCGCTTGGGGTAAGGCTGGGCACGGTTAGGGTAAGACCATAGGAGCTATTGTTATGCAACAGCAGCAGACAAAACTGGATGCATTGCACCACGTTGCGATACAGGTGGAAAACATCGCGCGCGCACTGAAGTGGTATTCTGAAAATTTCAATGCCGAAATTGTTTATCTTGATGATACCTGGGCGATGCTGCGTTTCGAGAATATCTATCTTGCACTGGTCATTCCCGGCCAGCATCCCCCGCATATCGCCATCGAGCATGAAAACGCTGAAGCCTTCGGCACCCTGATAAGGCACCGTGATGGTACTGAATCGATTTACATCAACGACAGTGAAGGCAATACCCTCGAGCTGATGAAGCCGGTCAGCAAGTAAATTTCGTTCGGTCTATGTCAGAGATATTTCAAAACAAGATTACCCTTGAAGGGAGGGAACAATGAGTAGCGACACTATTGATCTTTTCAGCCCGCTAACCATCGGCCCGAACACCTTGCGCAATCGCATGGTGATGGCACCCCTGACGCGTAACCGCGCAGGAGAAGGCAACGTGCCGCAGGCAATGAACGTAGAATACTACCGTCAGCGTGCTACGGCCGGCCTGATTATCACCGAAGCGACGCAGGTTTCACCCGAAGGTGTGGGTTACCCGGCAACACCGGGCATTCACAGCGAGGAACAGATCGAAGGCTGGAAAAAGGTTACCGAGGCGGTACACGAAGAAGGTGGGCTGATTTTTTCACAGCTCTGGTATTGCGGCCGCATCTCGCATCCCGATCTGTTGCCGGACAATCAGCAGCCGGTATCGGCATCGGCCATCAAGCCTGAAGGTGAAGCGGTGACATTCGAAGGCATGAAGCCTTTTGTCGAACCGCGCGCACTGAATGCAGAGGAAATACCCGCTATTGTCGAACAGTATCGACAGGCAGCGGTCCATGCCAAGGAAGCGGGTTTCGACGGCGTCGAGATTCACGCGGCCAATGGCTACCTGCTTGACCAGTTCCTGCGCGATGGCTCCAATCAACGCGAAGATAATTACGGCGGCATACTCGATAACCGCATTCGCCTGTTGCTCGAAGTGGTCGATGCGGTCGCTGAAGTATGGGATTCTGCGCAGATAGGCGTGCGCATTTCACCGGATAATTCGTTCAACGACATGCACGATTCCGATCCGCAAACGCTGTTTAATTTCGTTGCCGAAGAGCTGAGTCCGAAAATGCTGGGCTACCTGCACGTTGTCGAAGGATGTTTCACCGGTGAAAACAACGTGGACTATGATCAGCTGCGCGAACGCTTCGAGGGCAACTACATGGCCAATCTTGGCTATGACCTGGAAAAGGCACAGGCGGCGATCGCCGGCGGCCATGCCGACCTGGTATCATTCGGCACCCTGTTCCTTGCCAACCCGGACCTGGTCGCACGCTTCAAGGCCAATGCAGAACTGAACACGCCTGACGAGGCAACCTTTTACGGTGGAGATGAACATGGCTACACCGATTACCCCTTCATGAACGAATAGCAGCTGGTATGAAAGCAGTCCTGATGACAGCAGCCGGTTCGGCAGATGTATTGCAATTGACCGATGTCGACGAGCCGCAGATCACTTCGCCGACGCAAATCAAGGTGCAGCTCAAGGCCGCCGGCGTTAATCCTGTCGACACCAAAATCCGCAGTCGCGGCCTTTTTTTCCCGGAGGCATTGCCTGCGATTCTGGGTTGCGACGGTGCCGGTGTCGTTATCGAAACCGGCGACAAGGTAACACGTTTCATGCCGGGCGATGATGTCTGGTTCTGCAACGGCGGTCTGGGTGGCGCCCAGGGCAACTATGCTGAATATACCGTGCTCGATGAAAAGGAAGCGGAAATGAAACCGCGACGGCTGAGTTACGAAGAAGCCGCCGCCCTGCCACTGGTTTCAATCACGGCCTGGGAAGCCCTGTTCGATCGTGCCAGGTTAAAAGCCAGGCAAACGGTGCTGATCCATGCCGGTGCCGGTGGCGTCGGTCACGTCGCGATCCAGCTGGCCAGATCTGCCGGCGCCAGGGTGGCGACGACTGTCAGTTCCGATGAGAAGGCTTATTTTGTCAAACGCCTGGGAGCGGACAAGGTCATTCGTTACAACGACAGCGACTTTGTTGAAGAGGTCAAGGCATGGACCAATGGCGAAGGTGTTGACGTGATCCTGGAGTCGGTCAGCCCGGAAATTTTTCAACGCAGCCTGTCGGCAGCCAGGGTTTATGGCCATGTGAATACGCTGCTCGATCCGGGCACGGATATCGACTGGAAAGAGGCGCGCAACCGCAACCTCGGTATCAGCTTTACCCTGATGTTGACGCCGATGCTGATGGACCTGACCGAGGCCCGTCGGCGCCAGGGAAAAATCCTGCACCGCTGTGCCAAGCTGATTACCGACTTCAAGCTGAAGCCGAGCGTTTCCGATGTTCTGCCGCTGAAGGATGCTGCCGTTGCCCACAGGATGATCGAGGAAGGACATACCCAGGGCAAGATCGTATTGTCGATATAACAACAATCAAACCGGCATGTCCTCTCGCAAAGGCGCTGAGAACGCTGTGTATCTCGCGTTGTTCAATCTCCTGCATAGAGCAAAAGCAAGAATTTGTTTTAGACGTGTCAATAAGATTGCAGGCACTGGACTCCTGCCTCCGCAGGAGTGACGCACCGATGTAAATATTGACGAACGTGCGATTCCAGCACCGTTGCGAGAGTACGCTTACCTGAATATCACGCCGCTATCAGCCTGTTTTCACTGTCAGACCGCAAATTGTTGATGCAAGTGACTGCTTTAACTCTGAAAATTATTTTTCCGTCGTATACAATTGCACTCCTTGATATTGCCGAGGTTTCGCTATGCCCTACTCGCCTGAACAGATGCATGAACTGGATGTGCTCATTCGTTACAACCTGGATGACGGTTTCCAGGGCATAAAAGTCCACAAGAACGCCAACCCCGAGATTATTGAAGCGGTCAAACGCCTGCATGCCAAGGGTCTGATTACACAGGCTGACGGCGGTTATCTGACCGACCTGGGGCGCAAGGCCGCCGAACATGCGCAGAACCTGTTCATGCTGCTCGGTCCTGCCTACGAAAAAGCCAGCTAGATTTCTGTTTACCACAGAGGCACAGAGGACACAGAGAATTTCGTATTTCAGAATGGTGCCTTAATCAAGACAATGGCAACTGATTACTGATCTGCATTGTTCAGACATAAAAACAGCGTTTGCCTCTGTGAGTTCTGCGTCTCTGTGGTTATTAATCTTTCCTTTTTGAGTAAACTAAACCACTGACCTGAAATGCGAGGAAACATGCCGTGAACGCGAGAACCGTTGTCATATTCATCCTGATTGCCGCAATCGCTGCCGGGGGTTACTACTGGTACCAGCAGGCCAATGGCACAGGCACTGAAACCGGTTCCGCCGCGCCGATGGATTTCGCAACGCCCGTCGAAGCTGCCACCGTCAAACAGGACACGCTGGTAAGAAACATCGTTGCGGTTGGCAGCCTGCTGGCCAATGAAGAAGTCATCCTGCGGCCCGAGTTCGAAGGCAAGGTGGTAAAGATTCATTTCAGGGAAGGTGAAAAAGTCAGCAAGGGCGATTTGCTGATCAGCCTGGATGACTCCATTTACAAAGCCGAGCTGAAACAGGCGGATGCCCGTCTTAAACTGAGTGAAGCCAATATCAAGCGCATCAGTTCGTTACGCAAGAAAGGCCTGAGCAACCAGCAGGAAGAAGATACGGCGGTCTCCGAACTGGGCGTCAACAAGGCCTCGCAGGTACTGGCACGTACCCGCCTGCAGAAAATGGTGATCCATGCACCTTTCGATGGCACCCTCGGCTTGCGCAACGTCAGTGAAGGTGATTACCTGACGCGCGGGCAGGACATCGTCACCCTGATCGACAACAACCCGATCAAGCTCGAATTTCGCGTCCCCGAAATCTATTTATCCGAGGTCGGTATTGGCCAGACGGTCGATGTCAGCGTTGATGCTTTCCGCGGCGAAACCTTCAGCGGTGAAGTGTACGCGATTGCCCCCGAAGTGGACGTCGCCGGGCGCAGTTTCACAGTACGTGCAAAGATTCCGAATGAAGACAATCGACTGATTCCGGGTATGTTTGCGCAAGTCGAACTGGTGCTCGAGCGTAAGCCGAATACCCTGCTGATACCCGAAGCCGCGCTGATGCCCGCCGGTGACAAACAGTATGTCTATCGTATTGAAGACGGCAAAGCCGTGCGTAGCGAGGTCAGCATCGGTATGCGCAAGAAGGACCTTGTCGAAATTGTTTCGGGACTGGCAGCCGGTGACCAGGTGATCACTGCCGGCCAGATGAAAATCATGGATGGCAGCAAGGTACAGCCGCCTGGCGGTGACACGGGCGACGCTGCAGCCGGTAACGCGGGCGGGGAATAAGCGATGGTTCTCTCAGATA
>JASFVM010000130.1:0-7288 GCA_050049835.1 Gammaproteobacteria bacterium | reverse complement strand
GTTGCTGCTAATGAAGTTGCAATTGAAATAACTCCAGCCACCCAGATCACCGCCAGCACAACCGCCCTGGTCTGAACCAGTCGCGTCGGGTAACTCAAAACTTTCATTGGTCAGCAGATTAGCGCCACCACCTGCAGTTGTACCAAAGTCAAAGATGACACCACCAAAAGTTTCGGTATCATCCTGGAACAGGGCTTCCAGCGAGACACTGCCATCCAGTGGTGTAACTGTTGTGCTGTTCTCATCTGGAATGGTTGAATTGCCGCCAAAATCAGCCGCATTGATGATTACGGAATTCAATACAGGTGTATTGGTCTCAGAATAGACACCAAGCGTTTCAGGTGCACTGCTGGCGGTAAAAGTGACGATCGCAGTATCAGTAATAGTATTACCGGCAATTGAGCCGCTGATGGTGACTGCTTCAGCAACCGTATTGGTCACGGTTGCGGTATAGGTACCATCATTATTATCGGTAACCGCACTTAAAGATGCACTGCCCGTAGTGAATAACAGCACTACACCGGCACTCGATGTAATGTTATTACCACTGGTGTCTTTCGCCTGAACAGTTATCGTACTGCTGGCAACACCATCGGCAAGCACACTGGCGGGTACCGCATCAATCGTGGTATTTGCACCAGAGACCACGGGAGGGAAAGCAGGATACTGTGGCGGGAAGGACCAGGTAAAAGTATCTGTGCCACCAAGCTGAACATAGGTGATATAGAAATTATCCAGCGCGGTCGTTTCGTCAACAAGCGACTGATCCGGATCAGCCGGATCCTGGATTGCAGCAACCACCGCGTCTACCTGGTTGCTGAAATCAGGCTCAGTAAACACCAGTATTTGCGATTCTGCGGCTGCCTGGGTGGTAGCGCTGATGGTGATCCCGTTAGTATGGTCGGAATCCGCATCTATAGTCTGCAAAAAGACCAGCTGATTAATAGCAGCCTGGTCTATTGGATCAGCACCGCCAGTAAGTTCGACCGGCGTAATTATTGCGGCACCTTGCACAGTACCCAGAACAATACCGCCAACAGAGAAAGTCACCGATTCACCGTCTATATACTGAAACTCTCCACCAGCATTGGTGATACCCGACTGCGTAGCAGTCTGGAAAGTCACACCCTCTATGGGTGAGTTCACCAGGACGCCTGTCAGTACTGGAGCTGTGTCCGGTTTGGTGAAGTGGACATCATCAAAGTAAAGGGTGGCAGCCAGTAGCGTCGGCGCTACCGAGGTCGATCCCGTAACCGTCGATGAGGCATTGTAGAAGCCCAGGGAGATCATTCTGGTTTGATCCAGCCCTGAAAAATCAGTGAGCGGTATTTCGTATACTGCCCAGTCACCAACTACCAGACCTGTGTAATTCGAGATGAAGACTGAATCAGTTGCCCCGGTGTTGTCTTCCATTTTCACTTCGAGATCCGCCAGTCCACTTGCCGCAGAGGTATTGATGCCGAACTTCAGAGTCTCATAGGTCGAAATGTCTTCTCCGCTAGTGGACAGGTCTTTAACTCCGGCAAGACTCACATCATCCCAGAATATAGACCCGGCCTGATTGTTAGGGTCGCTGTTGAGTTGAATATGCAGCAGGAATATTTCGGCCGAAACGGCTCCTGCAGGGGCCGTTTGCGTGATTGTCAACTCTGTCCAGTCGCTGATTTCAGCACCGTCCTGCGGGGGCAGGTAGATGTTGGTACCGTCATCTGTAGAGTCAACAAGCAGCTCGAAGGCCGGGCCAATTTGTGTGCCGCTGCCAGCCTGGCCACCAGGAGCATCCCAGAAAGTCAGTTGAAAGATACCGAGATTGTCTGCTGCCAGGGGATCGGGAGCCCAGTTCATCACATGAGCGGTCGCGGTATAGCTTTCGCCAGCCACCACATTATTGTCCGGCTGGTAAGCACCAGTTGCGCTGTCAAAGGTGAACGGACCGTACATCGTCAAAGATTGAAAGCCGCCAGCATCATGTGAAACCGGTCCAAAACCCGGGCCGGCGGTATTGTTCGTAAATGCAAATTCGAATGTAGTCCAGCCGGTCGCACCTTCAAGATTACCGGCAGAGGCATTATCGGCTTCAAATGCGGGATTGGTCAGACCAAAGAACGTGAAGGCAAGGCCATTTGTATTTCCGACAGCCGGCAATGCGAAGTCAGCTTGCAGCGAATAATCCCCTTCCAGTGCGCTTACTGCCTGGCTGAAGCGATTCGTCAGGGCATCATTGTTGATGATTTTAGCGACGTTTAATTCAGGATTGATGTTGGTTTCAGAATAGACACCAAGCGTTGATAGCGCAGTGCTTGCGGTAATGTCAGCCGTGTCAGAACGCGCCACACCATTTGCATCTGTATATGTAACCGTTAGAACATCGCCTTCTTTAATAGCGATGGTATTGCCTGCATCATCGGTGTCGCCAAACGTGAGAGCAGAAGAACCTTCACCATCTACAATAGATAGATCAATGCCAATAGTGTCTGTGCCATTCTCGACAATAACTACGACTTCTTTGCGTCCGACGCATGTGTCTGTTACAAAGATTTGTGCTGAAGTTGCACTTTCCGGATAGCTGTCCGCGTCAAAACTGACAACGCCATCAGCCGGACATGGCTCGGCTGAAACTGGTGGAGGACCATCACCCTGACCACAACTGACAATAAAATATGAAAGTGAGATAACCGCGAATAAGCGAATCAGCAGTGAAAATCTGTTGCTCAGCATTGATAAATCTCCGAATACTTCGTTGTATCGACGATACTGACACAGCCGCATGCCTGTTAACTGATGGTATACACTAGTAAATCAACAGCGAATGATGGCTGTCAGCAGATCAACCGGCAACCGGTGTATGCTCCAGAAATATCATGCCCGGCATCTGCTATATAGCACGTTAAACCGAGGCGCCTTGACAAGTCAAGTAAATTTTTCACACCATGTTCTAAAATTAATGTATCCGGATTTATAAGTATTGTCTTATGGAATAATTTATACTAATGTAATAACTGCTATGTAGCAGATATATTGTTATCGGACTGTTAATGAATTTCTGCTGAATTACTTTCTGACGGATTGGCATTGAAAGTTATCTGATTAAGTAGTTGATTTAATTTTAATTTTTATCAGGAGTACACGGCACGGGACAGTAATGAAAAACGACATTAAAATGGATTTTCAAAAGCCCTGCGATAAGAAAGACAGGTTATTCAGTATACGCACAGCTCAGACCATCTTTCCCGGGTTCCCCGACAACACCGGCTGTTCACTACAACAGAATGCGCCTTATGAGACGATAAATTATGGATAAAGTCACACCAAAGTATGTCCTTGTACAGAACAAAATCAAAGACGCGATAAAACATCGAAAAATTATCGACAGGCTCCCCGGTGAGAGAACGCTGGCGAAAGAGTATGAAGTTTCATACATGACGATCAGAAAGGCCGTAGACAACCTTGTTACGGAAGGCCTGCTGTACAAAATCCCGATGAAAGGGACATTTGTTGCCGACCGTAAAACCAGGAAAAAGAAAACAAATATTATCGGTTATTTTCTCGATAGCAGTATAGTCGCCGGATTAACCAGTCCGTACTACTCGCTCATATTCAACGCTCTTCAAAGACAGGCAACAACACACGGTTATTCATTAATTTATTTTTCAGATATTGGCGACTCCAGATCATACAAACATATACATAATATGGACGGCGCCATTATCAGCTGCTTCCCTCGTATTGAACACATAGTCGATGAAATCAATCAAAATATACCCGTGGTTGTCATCGACAATAGCTCATCAGATAAAACTATCCCTTCAGTCATTATTGATAACTTTAATGCTGTCAGGGCATCCGTTAACCATCTGTGCTCCAGAGGTCACAAACGCATCGGTTTTATAACAGGACTGCAGGATTCAGATGTGGGTAACAATCGATTCGCGGGCTATAAAAGTGGATTAAGTGATAATGGGCTCAAGCTTAGTGAAAAGCTGATTTTCAGAGGAGACTATTCTTTTGAGTCCGGCACTAAAGGCGCCGATTATTTCCTGTCATTAAAAAACCCTCCAACAGCAATAATGTGCGCAAATGATGCGATGGCGATTGCCCTGATCAGGCAAGCGGCACAACGTGGCGTAAACGTACCGAATGATATCAGCGTCATAGGATTTGATGACATTGCAGTAGCGTCACAAATCAGCCCCGCATTAACAACGCTGGCAGCACCTATCGATAAAATAACAGAACAGGCGTGCAATATGCTGGTCAGCTTGATCAATGGTGAAAAGCTGGAAAACCGCCATATCGCCCTGCCCGCCGAACTTGTCATCAGGGATTCCTGTGCCGATGTCAAAGATACTGTTGCCGCCTGATTGAATATTCTGAAATACAGGATAAACCTGGAAAACCCAACCCTTCAGTATATAGAGTCCTGACTCGTCAGCAGCTTCGAGTCATGAATACACCAGCGCGTTGAATCAAGCGGGCCCATCATTTCTCAATAATATTACCATTAACTTAAGCAGTATAATTAAAATTGCTATATAGCTTTTAGTGTGCATACTATATAGCATTGTTGTGTGTGGCTGTTGCAATACCCTCTCGTGTTGCTGTGTTGTGGTCATACCATAGCGATGAAAGCAGTACGCCAGAACTCCTGGCGAGATCGAAACAATCAGTCACAACACAGGAAATTGAAATGATCAACAACATATCAACGAAACTCATCTCAGCAATTGGTATCACACTGTTTACCGGCGTGACACAAGCCGCATATCAGGATATCGCCGTCAATGGAGGTTTTGAATCCGGTGATTTTACTGGCTGGACGCTGTTTCCTGGTTCTGCAGGCGCAGCGGGGCAGCAGATTTCTACAGTAAATCCTTCTTCCGGTATATATTCAGCCAACCTTACTGAGCTTGCACCTGCAGCGAATGTTATTAAACAGGCCAATCTCCTGCCAGGCGCATGGACCATAGGCCAACAGATTGATATCGCATTCGACTATCGCGGCATTGCAGCCGCCGGTGCGGTCCTGAATGTTGAAATATTCACAGAACTTGGCGGAGGGCAGGAAGGCGTTTCCTCGTCTGTAAACCTTTTTGGCGGCCCAATATTCCCCAATGGAAACCCTGATGTATGGACATCAAAGAGCGTCAGCTATGATGTTTTGGCCGAAGCCAGTGGTGGTGTTACTTTGCAATTCTCCGTAGCTTGCGCACCAATCGAAGGCTGCAATGGAGATTATTTCATCGACAATGTATCAATTAGTGCGGATGTAAATGCAGTGCCCGTTCCAGCAGCAGTATGGCTGTTTGGCTCTGGCCTCATTGGACTGGTCGGCATAGCGAGGAAAAAGAAAGCAGCATAAAAATCTACCTCTCTTATGGCGACCAATGCTGGTCGCCATAAGATATATCATTTTATTAGCAAGCACATGGAGCGGCATGGATAACAAAAACCAGCATATCCATTACTGAATTCACAATTTTTGGTAATTCACATGACAATACGAACTCGTAAAATCAGCCCGGCGGAAGAATATTTCATCCAGGTGCTGTTTATCAACGGCACGAAACAGAGTCATCTTTCTCAACAATATTTCTATGTGGAAGAAATTGTTAAAGGCGGTTTCCGTTTCTTTTCAAATATAGAGCTTGAACTTGAAGACAGGGTACTAGTGCGGCTTTGTTTCCCGGATGGGCACACTCAGGATGTATTGGGCCGCATCTGTTATAGCGAAACGATTGATAACCAGACAACCGCATACGGTTTCAGTATTATCGATGGCTTTTATTCACTTCATATCTCTCATGGGTAAATCCTGAATTATTCTATACATTTGATTCAATACCCTCGTTTGTTACATGTGGAAAAATAAGTCGTCCATCAACTGATCACTTGAATTACCGAGCAAGATAACCTGACCACATGCAAACCGGATAATATGATTATTCGCGTTAAACAAGCGGGACACCAACTCATAAAATTTATATTCTTTTCTGGTCAAATGCTCAGAGAAGCAGTAAATACTACTCAACGTACTCTTATCTATATAGCAGCACACTATATTTACTTATGCTGTTAATTTAATCGACAGAACAGGTCAACCCGATAAGAACTCTCGATAATACACATATGTTACTGTTTTTAATGAGAATCATTAATATACCCTGTAACCGTTCCGCCCTGTGACGGGACACGAATCTGTCGAAATGCTTTACATATTATAAATCACTAATT
This sequence comes from Gammaproteobacteria bacterium, assembly GCA_050049835.1. GTDB lineage: Bacteria > Pseudomonadota > Gammaproteobacteria > SZUA-229 > SZUA-229 > JABDQW01. The sequence goes on along the minus strand of JASFVM010000130.1, from coordinate 1,057 downwards.
TTCATCAACTCACAAAATAATACATGTATTCAGGCAGTTATAGTTTATGGCATGATTCCTGCTGCTATATAGCATATGTAGTTAGCACTATATAGCTGTACTGGACGAGACTGTCGCAATACAAGAGGTGTTGCTGAGTTCCGGTCTGATTCTGGTGATTTAATCGCGAACCACGCATCGAGGCGGGTCCGCCAAATGACAAAGAGGTTATAACCAAAATGTTACAGAAAAACTTTTGTAAAAGTGGGCTGACGGCACTGGCTATGTCGGCTGCAGTTGCCTTCGCACCAGCCAGTAGTGCTGCACTGGCAACCTACAGCACGGATTTCGAGAGCGCTCCTTCTGGAGGGACTGGTTTCACACCAATTGGTGATGGCTGGTTAACTTTCGTAAATCAATTTAATACAGACGGTAGTTACGCTGGTGGTTACCAGTATAACGGTGGATTAGCTCCATCAGATGGGCCCCAGGTTTCGGCCATCAATACCAGTGAGGCTGGCCCCAACCAGGGCGCTCAGGTGCTCTCCGTTTACAGTGACTACGATAACCGGGCTTTTCAAGAGAATGGTAACCCGGCAGCTGTCGAGACCCTCGTGTTCCAGGAGCAGTTGCTTGATGGCAGCGAATCAGGGCTCTGGTATTTCGGCTTTGATGCGAAAGCAGGCGGCATCACTGGAACGGCTACGGCAGAGGCCTTCATTAAAGTACTTGATGCCGGCTTTCAACCGGTGGCTAATGGCCTGATTCAACTGAGTACGACGTCCATTTCTGCTAACTGGTCCAGATATGAGGCTATTGTTGATTTTGACGCTGTAGGGGGTGGCGCCGTAAGAACACAGTTCGGCTTTCAGACTTTAACCGGCAACGATGTTCCTTCGGACAACTTTTACGACAATGTCACATGGCAACAAACTTCATCAGTCAATCCCGTACCTGTACCAGCTGCGGTCTGGCTGTTCGGTTCCGGTCTGGTCGGACTGGTTGGTGTTGCTCGCCGTCGTAAAAGTAAAAGCTGATGCACTCATTCTCCGAGCGTGATGTTGCTGGCACTCAGCCC
>JASFVM010000128.1:0-7306 GCA_050049835.1 Gammaproteobacteria bacterium | reverse complement strand
CAGGAGCAACAGGAGCAACAGGAGCAACAGGAGCAACAGGAGCAACAGGAGCAACAGGAGCAACAGCAGGACAGTCAGCAAGGTGACCAGGGCGAAGAAGGTCAGCAGGGCGAAGAAGGTCAGCAGGGCGAAGAAGGCCAGCAGGGCGAAGAGGGTCAGCAGGGCGAAGAAGGCCAGCAGGGCGAAGAGGGTCAGCAGGGCGAAGAGGAAGAACAAAGCCAACCTGATGAGAAAGGTGGTGAGTCAGGCTCAGGAGAAGAACAGGAGCAGGAAGCAGAGAACCAGGGTAACGAAGAACAGAGCGAGCAGAGTCAGGACGAGAGTGGTGATGAGCTTTTCAATCAGAAATCAGCTGTGGGCGATAGTGAACGTGAACAGGGTGAGCAGGGGACTGAGAAAGAACATCGTCGACAACAGCAGGGCGGCCCGTCCCCGCGCAGGCATGCTGGCGGACGACCGCGTGAGTCGCCTCCGGAGCAGATGGACATACCGGAGGCCGCAAGGCGGGCAGAAGCCGTGGAAGAATTTGATCAGCTTGGTGAGGCTACCGATATGAATGCAGCAGACTCGGGGCAGTCACCGGACGAAGCCGGCAAGGAAGGCAATGGCTATATGACCCTGGTGGAGCAGCAGCTGGAGGGCATCGAAGGTGATCCTGCTGAGCTGTTGCAGAATCGGTTCAAGCTGGAGGAGCGTCGCCAGCTTCAGCCACAAAACGGCGAGGTTACGATGTATGAACCCCGGCCCTGGTAATAACAGCATGATCATCAGAAGGATGAGTATGGGCCTGTGGCTGTCCTGCCTGTTACTGCCGTTGTCTGCACTGGCAGAGCAACTGCCTGGTTCCAACCCGTGGGCAATCAGCAGCCCCTATCAGCAGACGCAGCACAAAGCATCTGAACCGGCTGCCAGCAATAGCAATCTGCCGCAGAACAAAACGCCGCAAGCCGCTACCGACAATTTCAGCCCGCCAAGGCCTGCCCGACCACTGTTTGCGCCACCGCGCTGGGCTTACCCCCCGGTGCCGGTGATGCCCGGCTACCAGCCGCCACAAACCCAGCCGAAACCGTACCCGCAGCAGTTTCAGGCCAGCCGGCCCTATCTTGAGACCAGTATTGACAGCACCGATGCTTATGTTCATCAGAACCTGGTGATGACAATCCGTGTCATCAGCACGGCCAATCTGCAGACAGCCGTCGCTCAATTGCAGGACAACGATGATGTGATCTTCCGCCAGCTGGGCAATGCCACGGTGACTACACGCAACCGGCAGGGCCGGCAGGAAATCGTGCGCACACTTTATTACCAGTTGACACCACTGCGCAGCGGACGCATTGAGCTGCAACCGGTACGTGTGACCGGCGTGATCGAAAACAATACACCCGGTGCAGCAAACTATGAGGCTGTCGCGAGCCAGCCGGTACAGCTGATGGTTTCGGACCCGGTAAGCACGGTGCAGCCCTGGCTACCACTGCACGAACTGAAGTTGAGTGCGAGCCTGAGTAATGACGAAAAGGTTGGTGAAGGCGAGCCATTAACACTGACGGTCGTACAGCGAGCCGTGGGTATGTCGGGTGCACAACTGCCGTCACTGGAAGAACAGCTGCAGGCTCCTGGACACCGGCTGTACCGTGAAAACTCCGACTATGAAGGCACTATCACCCTGGAAGGTCAGCTTGTCGGTACACGTACTGACCGTTACACGCTGGTGCCGCTTGAGGGCAACCGGGTCGAAATACCGGCGATCGGAGTCGACTGGTGGAACGTAGGGCGCCAGCGCAAGGAAACGGCCGTGTTGCCCGGTCGTTTTCTGAATGCTCGGGATCGTCAGCCAGGCGAAAATGAACCTGCGGGTGTCACGGTGACGACTGAAGCCGGCGGACCTCTGCTGGCCTGGCTTGTCGTGATTGTCATTGCCTTTCTGCTGGGTCGTTTCTGGACGCGCCTGACACCTGCCGTGCGTGACGGCGGACGCTGGTTCTGGCAGTGGCTGGATACGGTCAGCCAGCCGCTGCAGCGGCAGGTGGCAGCAGTACTGGTTCATCTTTCACCGCAACGTAACCTGCATCTGTTGCGTCGAACAGTTGCCGACAACCTGCCGCGTTCCGCACGCCTGTGGTTTTGTGTCCGCAGTGCTGATGAAGAGCACGATGTGAATGACTGGAGCCAGGTGCTGCGTTTTCTTATTAATCGTCGCCTGGGTATGCCGGCACAGCTGCCGATGGCAAAACTTGCCGAGTATATTATTGAAATCCATCCCGGTGCCAACCCGGACAAGATTCGCTCCCTGCTGAGTGAACTCGAAGCGGCCCTGTTTGCAGGTCAGGACATGCAGGACTTCGAAAGCTGGAAAAAAGAGTTTAAACGCCAGGTGAGGCCGCGTCTTTTCGTTTCACTGCGGCGCAGTCAGCGTGACCTTCGTGTCACCGGGTTGCCCGGTCTGAATCCGACCATTAGCTAGGAAAGCAAAAGGGTACATGATCAAACGCAGTGTGTTGCTTTTGTACCTCGATGATAAAGGGTTGTTAATTCATTATCGTGTTGGTTGTAGAATGCTTGTAATTTCATACCCGAACTATTTCAGGAGAATATCTCGATGAAGGTCATGCTTACGTTTCTATGTCTGTTAATGCCGACGCTGGTTTTTGCACAGAAGTACCCGGCGATGAACGAAGCAGATATGCAACAGATGATGCAGCAAATGGGGCAGATGCAGTCCTGCATGGAGAAGGTTGACCAGGCGAAATTGCAGGCGCTCGGTGAGCGCTCGCAACAGATGGAGGCGGAGATAAAGTCACTTTGTACCAGCGGTAAACGTGACGAAGCGCAGCAAAAAGCCATTGCATTCGGCAGGGAGATAGCCAACGATGCAGCGATGAAAGCCATGATGAAATGCACTGAAGGTATGCAAAGCATGATGCCGGAAATGCCCTTTAAAGGCCTTGATGAAGAGACTGCAGATCAGCAAATATGTGATTTGATGTGAGCAGGTGCAGTGGCCCTGACCTGAATTCACAAACGCAGCCAGATTTTCCAACGTCGACATGGCTGAGCCACAGGTATAAATCCTGTGATCTCGCTTAAACGCAAAGCAAGCTCGATGAGACTGTTATATTGAACGGGTCTTTCTCTGCGTTCCCGGCGTCTTTGCGAGAGTATATTCAGTATCGGGGAGAGTTCTTTTCTCTCTGATTAGACAGCACATGGACGTGTTTGCTTATCCCAGTGCTGTCGCTGCATGGGAAGAACCATCGTCACCGAGATCAATTTTGAGGCGCATGTTGTTCTCGCTGTCGGCGTTTTTCAATGCCTCTTCGCGTGATATCCTGCCGGAGCTGTACAGGCGATAGATATCCGTATCAAATGTTTGCATACCCATGGTTTCAGATTTTTCCATGATTTCCTTCATCTCCGTGATATCACCCCCCTTGATCAGTTCGGCGATGCGCGGAGAATTCAATAACACTTCGAAAGCAGCACAACGCTGGTCGTCGACGGTATTGATCAAACGTTGAGATACAAACGCCCTGAGGTTAAGCGACAGGTCGGTGAGCAGTGATTTGTGTTTCTCTTCCGGGAAAAAATTTATGATCCGGTCAAGCGCCTGGTTGGCATTGTTGGCATGCAGTGATGATATCGTCAGGTGTCCGGTCTCGGCGAAAGCGAGCGCGTGTTCCATGGTTTCGCGATCGCGTATCTCGCCAATCAGAATCACATCAGGTGCCTGTCTCAGGGTATTCGTCAGTGCATCTTCGAAGCTGTCAGTGTCCATGCCTACCTCACGCTGGTTCACTATGCAGCCCTGGTGCTTGTGAATGAATTCGATGGGGTCTTCAATGGTAATGATATGACCTCGCGAGTTGGCATTACGGTGATCGATCAATGATGCCAGTGATGTTGATTTACCGGTCCCGGTGCCACCAACGATGAGGATCAGACCGTGTTTCACCATGATCATTTTCTTCATCACGTCCGGCAGGCCCAGGGTGTCCAGCTGTGGAATTTCGGTCTGGATGTTACGGATCACCATCGCGACTTCACTGCGCTGTTTGAAAATGTTGACACGAAAACGCCCGATCCCCGGGACCGACAGCGCCAGGTTCATTTCAGGTTTCTTGCTGAATTCCTCGCGCTGTTTGTCATTCATTATTTCATCGGCCAGCTTCTCTACATATCCCGGCGGGCAGCGCTCTTTACCCAGTGGCTTCAGTGTGCCATTGAACTTGGCGCTGGGTATGGCGCCGGTCGAAAGATAGACATCGGAACCGTCTTTTTCGGCAAGTAGCTTCAGGTAAGGGGCAACTTTCATCTCTAGTCCTTTTGCTTTTGGCTGTGCGTAAACATAGTATAGACACCCCTCTGCGAGATGCAGGCATTAACGGGCTTCAACCCATGCAAGCTATGAATAATGCGTTTGTTCGCAATATGGATTTTTCGGTTCCGGTCTGTTATCGGCCGGGTGACCGGGAATGGACGACAAGCCCGGCCGATGGCGTATCCCGGATTCACCTCGAACGCGAAGCCGGGGAGTCGGGCCACACCACCAGCTTTGTAAAATTTGCGCCGGGTTCAAGCTTCCCGCGGCACAAGCATCCTCAGGGAGAAGAACTGTTTGTAATCAGCGGGGTGTTCTCGGACGAAAACGGTGATTATCCGGCAGGCAGTTATATTCGAAACCCGCCGGGTACGTCGCACAAACCATTTACCGACGAAGGCTGCACCCTGTTCGTCAAGCTGGACCAGTTCCAGGCTGATGATGTCAGCCGGGTGGTTATCCGGCCTGATGAGCGTGATTGGCGACCGGGTATCGGCAACCTCAAGGTGGCACCCTTGCACGCGCACAACACTGAAAGCGCGGCGCTGGTGTACTGGCCGGAGAATGAAATCTTTCAGCCCCATACACATTGGGGTGGCGAAGAAATCGTTGTACTCTCAGGCCGGTTTATGGACGAATACGGCGTGTATCCGCAAGGCAGCTGGATACGAAGCCCTCACCTGAGTCAACACCATCCACGTGTTGAAGAAGCTACTCTGATATTCGTCAAGGTGGGGCATCTAGCGGCTGCTTGAGCAGGTGCAAGCTGTAAGCTCACGTTAGCGATAAAATCCCGTCCATGCTTCAATTCAATGATCTTTCTCTGCGTCGCGGCCACCAGCTGCTGTTTGAGCACGCCAGTTTCCGGGTCTATCCGGGACAGAAGGTTGGTGTCACCGGCGCCAATGGCTGTGGCAAGTCGAGCCTGTTTGCCCTGATTCTGGATCAGCTGCACGCCGATGCCGGTGATTGTCTGTTTCCAGATGACTGGGTAGTTGCTCATGTTGCACAGGAGATGGCGGTGGAAGATCGAGCGGCGATCGAATATGTTCTTGACGGTGATGCTGAATTACGCCGGGTCGAGACTGCACTGGCTCGTGCCGAGGCTGATGATGACGGGCTCGAACTGGCCGTGCTGCATGGTAATTTCGATAATATCGGCGGCTACAGCGCACGCAGCCGTGCCGGTCAGCTGATGAACGGACTGGGTTTCAGCGCCGTTGACGAGGAAAAGTCAGTAAAGGCGTTTTCCGGTGGCTGGCGCATGCGCCTTAACCTCGCGCGTGCCTTGATGTGCCGCTCTGATCTGTTGCTGCTGGACGAGCCTACCAATCACCTCGATCTGGATGCGGTGATCTGGCTGGAGGGCTGGTTGCGCAGCTATGCCGGCACATTGTTGCTGGTGTCACACGATCGTGATTTCCTCGACAGCGTCGCCAGCCATATTGCTCATATCGAACAACAGCACATCACGCTTTATAACGGTAACTATTCCGCATTCGAACATATACGCGCGGAGCGTCTTGCCAACCAGCAGTCTGCACATGAAAAACAACAGCGCGAAATCGCACATATGCAATCTTTTGTCGAACGTTTCCGTGCCAAGGCGACCAAGGCCAGACAAGCGCAGAGCCGACTGAAAGCGCTGCAGCGAATGCAGCAAATTGCACCGGCGCATGTGGATTCACCGTTTGAATTTACCCTGCGCGAGCCGGACAGGCTTCCACACAAGCTGTTGCATTTGCATGATGTTGACGCTGGTTATGGTGATAGCACGATCATCGCCGGTGTCAGGCTCAGTCTTGTACCGGGAGACCGCGTTGGCTTGCTGGGACGTAATGGTGCAGGCAAATCTACCCTGATCAAATTGCTGGCCGGTGCGCTGCAGGATGAGCTTCTGCTGCAGCAGGGGGAGCGAGAACTGCACAAGGATACGCGTATCGGTTACTTTGCTCAGCATCAGGTCGAACAGCTGCACCCGGAACACACGCCGCTGGAACACATGCAGCAGCTTGATCCAAAAGCGCGCGAAGCCGAGCTGCGCAATCATCTGGGCGGTTTTGGTTTTTCCAGTGAGCGTGCACTGGTTCCGGTCGGTCCTTTTTCCGGCGGCGAAAAATCCCGCCTTGTACTGGCGATGCTGGTGTACCAGCGACCCAATCTGCTGTTACTGGACGAACCGACTAACCATCTTGATCTCGAAATGCGCCAGGCGCTGGCGGTGGCGCTGCAGGATTTCAGCGGGGCAATGGTTATCGTGTCGCATGATCGCCACCTGTTGCGTGTGACCTGCGATCGGCTGATGCTGGTGCACGATGTACGTGTTGATGAATTTACACTCAGTCTGGATGACTATCCGAAATGGTTGAGCGAGCAGGGTAGGCAATCTGCATTAGCTTCAGGCGATGCAGGTACGGCCGGTAATGAGATCTATAATGCTGCGACGAAAAAGGACAGGAAACGCCTGGAGGCAGAACAGCGCAAGCGTCAGCAACCGCTGCGTCAGAGGGTGTTGCGGGCGGAAGAAAAACTGGACGAGTTGCACGCAGCGCTGACACGTCTTGAAAAACGTCTTGCTGATCCTGCGATTTATCTCGAGCACAACAAGCGTGAGCTGCAGGAATGCCTGATGGAAAAAGCACAACTGGACAAACAGAGTGAGGCGGCAGAGAACGAATGGTTGCAAGCCAGTGAAGCGCTGGAGGCGCTGGCTACCGATTGATCGAGGTGCTTTTGATGCACGCTTGCACGCGCCGTTTTTATTCGTTATGTGTTGTCATCCTGTGTCCTGGAGCCAAACCAGAACTCGGCACTTTTCTCCAGAAGTTCGTCATACCGCATGTAATGAGAGCCATCACAGGAAAAGTTCAGGCCAACCATGCCATTGATAATATTCAGCGAGCCCGCTCTCAAGTACACGGTCTCATCGGCAAAACGTAATGTGCGGAACATGTTGAAGACATCCATGACCCTGTCGGCTGGAACGATTGC
>JASFVM010000127.1:0-7338 GCA_050049835.1 Gammaproteobacteria bacterium | reverse complement strand
CCGCTGCCGCGTATCTGGTTCTGGTATTCGGCTGGAATATCGAAGAACCGGTAGCGGCCAATTAAACTCAGCTGGAACCTGTCCTCGGTGTAAAGCTTGATACCGCCTGTCAGTCCTCGTAAATAGACATACTTGTTATCGTAAAACAGAAGAGGCACGACATCCGAAACCTGGTCATTTGCCGTGGGGTAGGGAATTCTTGCAATACGGAACCCCATGGCGATGCCCCATGGGTCATTTTTGTTATAGCCGTTCTCTGTTGCAAGAGCCGACGTGACAAACCATGTGGTCAGTAGCAGGACACAAAGGTATCTGAACAGTGTCATGTTGTCATTTACAGATGCAGGTCAATTGATATTGGATTATACAGGTTATCAGTTGCTTTTTTGTAGTCCAGAAAGGCGGATATCTGTCGTGACGCAACATTTGCAGAATGCTTACATCAGGTGGCATTCAGGTTCTTTTACAGCGATATCTGCTTCTCCTCCACAGGTTCCATGGAAGATTTGATCAATGCAAAGGATGGTATTTACGGGTTGATCTTGTCATTTGATCCAGGAGCTTACTGGTTCGTATTCGATAGTGCTAATGAAGTCACGGGAACGTTACAGACGCCAGGTGGTGCGCCATCGCCACTTGCTGAATATGCTATGCCTTCTGAATGTAATAGCTGGCATTAATCAGCAAGACAGAGAGCTGTGTCCCTCTTTCAAAGGAAGCGTAGCAGACCCGGAAAAGTTGCAGACAATGCTCTCGGCTGGCGAGGAAGGCGCGTATCGAACCCGGCTTTTCGCTTCACCTGCCGGATTCAGCGTCGATAGCCTGTTTCCCGGCGGGCTTTGATGCGAGTTTTTTATAGAAACTCCGGTTCAATTGATCTTTGGCAAAATCTTTGTGTTCAGTGGTGTTAACCTATGCAGCTGATTTCCGTGATCTGGTGATCGGGTATGCTTTACCGGGTGTAAGATAAAAGCGTCTGTTTTTCTGTGGAGAAAACCTGAAATGAATGGGAAAAATTCTATCGTCAAATGGCTGATCGTGCCGCTGATTACTCTCTGTTGGGCCTCCAGCACTATCGCTGCAGACGAATGCCCCTCCGATATCAAGGCAGTTACCAACACCGATGTAAAAGTACCTGTCGAGGTGCTGGACCACCGTGTAAAGCCACTGACTAAATGCGAGCTGCTGGCAGAGGCGGAAGCATGGCAGTTGATGTTGAAAGAGAAGGTCAAGGAAATCAGCGATGCTGAAATTGCTGCAATCTACAAGAAAGAAGAGATCAGTAAGGCAAAAGACGTTGAATCTGCACTTGAAGAAATAAAGGAGGCAGAGAAAAAAGACCTCGAGGAAGCAAGGGAAGCTGCTGAAGAAGCAAAAGAAGCCCTGAAAGAAGCGCAAGAGGTTGAAAAGAAATCCGTCCAGGACAGTTCTATACAAAAAGCGATCAAGGCTGCCGAGACCAAGGCAAAGGAAGAAGGCAAGTCGGTCACGGCTGCCGATCAGACAACAGAGGCGAAGGCCGATCTTAAAAAGGCCCTGATCCAGCATGTCACCGGCCTGATGGCAGAAAGAACCGCGCTTATCGATCGCTTGAATGTCGTGCTTGCGGAACTCGAAGCAAAAGGCGGTGACGCCGAAGAATTTAACACCTATGTCAAAGCGGTATCCGGTATCAAGGTCGATGTTACCGATGCGAGCGCAACGTGGACGACCATTACCGGCTGGTTGATGTCGCCGGAAGGCGGATTTCGCTGGGGAGTGAACATCATCCAGTTTGTATTGATCGTGATTGTATTTTATTTTCTGTCTGTTGTTGCCGGAAAAGCTGCGGGTAAGGCGTTATCAAGGTCAAAGAATTTCTCCTCATTGTTGCGTGAATTCCTGGTAATGAGCGCACGGCGACTGGTGCTGTTAATCGGCTTTTTTGTGGCCCTGTCTGCGCTGGAGATCAATATCGGTCCGGTGCTCGCAATTATTGGTGCTGCCGGCTTTGTTATTGCTTTTGCGCTGCAAAATTCACTCAGTAACTTTGCCAGCGGCATCTTGATGTTGCTTTACCGGCCATTCGATACCGGCGATTTTATTAATGTTGCCGGTGTACTTGGCAAGGTTGAGTCGATGAATCTGTTATCAACGCAATTAAGAACGCCGGATAACCAGCTCGTGATCGTGCCCAATAATTCTGTCTGGGGCGATGTGATTACAAACATTACCGGCATTACGGAACGCCGAGTTGATCTGGTTTTCGGTATTGGTTACAGCGATGATATTGATAAGGCGCAGAAGATTCTGGAGGAAATTGTGAGCGCACAAGAGCTGGTGCTGAAAGAACCCGAACCGATTGTGAAGCTGCATGAACTTGGTGATTCATCAGTCAATTTTATCTGTCGTCCATGGGTTAAACCGGAGAATTACTGGGAAGTTTACTGGAATATCACACGCGAAGTGAAGCGTCGCTTTGATGCTGAAGGCGTTTCAATACCATTCCCGCAGCGCGATGTGCATATTTACCAGGAAACAGGTAATGCGCTGTCGGAATAAACTGATTCACCCGTAGAAAAGACCACCGGAAAGGCACATGCTGGCAAAACGTTTCAAGCTGTTAATTACGCTTCTTGTTGTGGCTGTGGCTATCGCAGCACTGGTTGCCTGGTTAAGCAGGGACAAGCCTGTTGCAGTGGTAGTCAAGAAAGTCGACAGAGGTACAGTGCAGGAAACTGTTGCCAATACCCGCGCCGGGACTATCGAGGCCTGTCGCCGCTCAGGTATTTCGCCATCTACTGGCGGTCAGATTTCAAGTATGCCGGTAAAAGAAGGCGATCTGGTAGAGAAAGGGCAGGTGTTGATGGAGCTGTGGAATGTCGACATCCTGGCGCAGTATGAACTGGCCAGGAGCCAGGCCAAGGCTTCCGCCGCACTTGCGAACCAGGCATGCGTCAGGGCAGAAGTTGCCCAGCGTGAAGCAGTGCGACAGAAAAAACTGCAGAAAAAAAACCTCAGTTCTGAGGAGGCGGTTGACAAGGCGGATGGCGAAGCACGCGCACAACAGGCGGCTTGCGATGCAGCCAGGGCTTCCTCGGAAGTCAGCAGAGAACAGCTCAATGTCATTATGGCTGAACTTGACCGCACCCGCCTGACGGCACCTTTTGGTGGTGTTGTCGCCGAAGTGAACGGCGAGATTGGTGAGTTCGTGACACCTTCGCCGGTTGGCATACCGACACCGCCCGCAGTTGACCTGATGGACATCAGCTGTCTTTATGTCTCTGCACCGATCGATGAAGTCGATGCGCCACGCATCCGTATAAATATGAATGCGAAAATTTCGCTCGATGCATTCTCCGACCAGATATTCAGCGGCAGGGTCAGGCGTATTGCGCCCTATGTGCTGGAAGTCGAGAAGCAGGCCCGTACAGTCGATGTTGAAGTGGACTTCATATGTCAGCAGGATTGTGAGCATATGTTGCCGGGCTACAGCGCTGATATCGAGGTTATTCTGGACGAAAGTGAAAACGTATTGCGTATTCCGACAGAAGCTGTTCTCGAGGGAAACAGGGTGCTTGTATTCACGGCAGATGAAATACTGCGTCAGCGCGAAATCAGGACCGGGCTGAGCAACTGGGAATGGACGCAAGTGACCGAAGGTCTCGAAGAAGGTGAGGAAGTTGTGGTTTCGGTTGAGCGTGAAGGTGTAGAGGTTGGCGTGCTCGCCAAGCGTGATAGCAGGGGACGATGATCACCCATAATGATTGAGCTAACCAATATCCACCGTGATTTTCTGGTGGGTGACCAGGCGGTACATGCCCTCGATGATGTCACCCTGACAATCGAAGCTGGTGAGTATGTGTCAATCATGGGGCCGTCAGGGTCCGGCAAATCAACACTGCTCAATCTGCTTGGCTTGCTGGATCGTCCCACTTCAGGCACCTATTGTCTGAACGGGCAGGATGTCACTTCACTTAGTGATATAGAGCTGGCGCAGGTACGTAATCGTCAAATCGGCTTTGTCTTCCAGATGTTTCATCTTGTGCCGCGGCTCACTGCTGCAGAGAATGTCGAATTACCACTTGTTCTTGCGGGTGTTTCTCCGGAGGAGCGTCAATCAAAAGTTGCCAATGCACTCGAAGAGCTTGGCCTGGCGGATCGCAGCCATCATAAACCGGAACAGCTTTCTGGCGGGCAGCGTCAACGAGTCGCGATTGCGCGCGCTACAGTCACTGAACCGGATGTTTTACTTGCCGACGAACCCACCGGTAATCTTGACCATAAATCCGGTACTGACGTCATCCGTATTCTTGAAGACCTGAATCAGCGCGGCATCACACTCATCATGGTCACCCATGACCTGGAGATGGGACAGCGTGCCAGGCGGCAGTTGCGCATGATGGATGGACGTTTGCACAGCGATTTGATCAACAGCGATAACAGGAAAGATGGCTCTACATAGTGCAGACATCGCATGGTTTTCATGGAGTGCGTTGCGCGGCTATCCAACACGCACGATTTTGATGCTGATCGCCATGGCGATCGGTGTAGCTGCGGTGGTGATACTGACATCACTTGGCGAAGGCGCGCGTCGCTATGTGACTAACGAGTTTGCCTCTCTTGGTACGAATCTTGTTATTGTATTTCCCGGTCGTTCTGAAACGGCGGGCATCAACCCAAGCACCATGATGGGCGAGACACCGCGTGACCTGACACTGGATGATGCTCAAGCCTTAACGCGCAGTTATAACGTCAGAAGAATAGCGCCAATCAATGTAGGTTCGGCCGATATCAGTTATTCAAGACGTTCTCGAGAAGCGGTTGTTCTTGGTACCAATCATGAAATGCTGACGATTCGTCACTGGGAGCTGTCGCAAGGAAAATTTTTACCTGAATTAGACCTCGATAGATCATCACCGGTGGCTGTCATTGGCGGGAAGATACGTGATGAACTGTTCGGTGCCGAACGTGCGATAGGTAAGTGGGTACGTATTGGCGATCGACGGTTTCGTGTGATCGGTATCATGGGCTCGGAGGGGCGATCAATCGGTGTTGATGTGCAGGAAATTGTGATGATACCGATTGCTTCTGCGCAACAAATCTTCAATACGTCTTCGGTGTTCCGTATTCTTGTCGAAGTCAAAACACGTGATGCCATCGAGAAGGTAAAACAGTTCATTACCGATACCCTGCAGGCAAGACATCAGGGTAAAAAAGATGTCACGGTCATTACCCAGGATGCGGTACTTGAAACATTTGATCGCATACTCGGTGCATTGACCTATGCTGTTGGAGGTATTGCTGCAATCAGCCTGGCTGTTGCCGGTATTCTGATCATGAATGTCATGCTGGTTGCGGTAACGCAGCGTACTGCAGAAATCGGTTTGCTCAAGGCGATTGGTGCATCGCCCAGGCAGATAATTGTCCTCATACTGTCCGAAGCGTTGTTATTATCATCGCTGGGTGCGGTTGCCGGATATCTGCTCGGTCAGCTCGGCAGCTGGTCAATACGCTATGCATTTCCGGTACTGCCGGCCTATGCGCCTGCATGGGCAGTGGCGATTTCGCTGGTCACCGCTGTTGTTACCGGCCTGTTGTTCAGCTTGATGCCCGCGCGCCGCGCTGCCAGGCTCGACCCCGTTCTTGCGCTGTCCAGGCGGTAAGCCATGCGTATTCGTGATTTTCTCGTTCTGACCGGCACGTCACTGATTGCACACCGCATGCGCAGCTTTCTGACAGCGCTTGGCATCGCCGTCGGTATCATGGCCGTTGTGTTGCTGACTTCAATTGGTGAAGGCGTGCATCAGTTTGTGCTCTCCGAATTCACCCAGTTTGGCACGACCCTGGTAGCTATTAATCCCGGCAAAGCGACAACTTCGGGAACCAGCATGGGAGTATTTGGTACTGAGCGTCCGCTGACCATTGAAGACTCTGAAGCGTTAAAGCGCCTGCCTTATGCACGCGCCGTCGTGCCCCTGGTTCAGGGTAATGCTGAAGTGGAGGCGAGTAATCGCCGCAGGCGAACCACGATATATGGTGCAGGCCCCGACTGGCCGGAAGCGTTCAACATGAACGTCAAGTCAGGACGCTTCCTGCCCGAGGATGACCCGCTGGCACCACGCGCCTATGCCGTTCTTGGCAGCAAGTTACGACAGGAATTGTTCGGTGATCGCAACCCTCTGGGTCAGCGTATTACTCTCAGCGGCAGCCGCTATCGCGTGATCGGTGTAATGGAATCAAAGGGAACGGTTCTTGGTTTTGATCTTGATGATACTGTTTACATTCCTGCGGCACGCGCGCTGGGCCTTTTCAATAACGATACCCTGATGGAAATTGACGTGATGTATGATGAGGATACACCTGTTGAAAAAGTCGTTGATGGTATTAAAAGCATACTCGAAAGCAGGCATGGCAGGGATGATGTCACCATTACCACCCAGCAGCAGATGCTCGATGTGCTTGGTTCGGTGTTGAATGTTCTTACTTTCGCTGTTGCTGCCATAGGGGCTATTTCGCTTCTCGTCGGGGCGATAGGCATTGTCACCATCATGACGATTGCGATCAACGAACGCATCAATGAAATCGGTTTGTTGCGCGCCCTGGGAGCCAGACAGTCGCAGGTACTTGGATTGTTTCTGGGAGAGGCCATCGTGCTTGCCGCGATTGGTGGTTTAAGCGGTCTTGTGCTGGGGATTGGCATTGCACAGTTGCTACATCTGGCCTTGCCGGCTCTTCCGGTGCATACGCCCATGCTATATGTTGTGCTCGCCGAGGGCGTTGCGGTAGTGATCGGGCTACTGGCCGGTGTGCTACCGGCAAGGCGAGCTGCGTTGCTTGATCCGGTCGAAGCGTTAAGATCCGAATGAATCTCTTGCCTGATCTGCGTGTTGCGGTTTTTTCAGTGTGTCAGCATATTGCATGACAATGAAAATTCATCTGTGCCCACGGGTTCGCTGTAGACGCAACCTGGGAACTTTCACGAACATGTCAGGCGAGGATTGACAGCTACTTGCTATACTCCCGACACCTTCGGCAATTGTTTGCATGTTCATATTCTATGAAGTTTGCGCCATTCCTTTCCCGGGTGTGAACATCTGGACGTAATCTTCCCTTGTGCCACGAAAAAGCCGGCTGTATTGATCATTGCAAAGGCTTGCTTGATAGCGGGCGTGAGCAGACAACAGCGCACCAGGGTGAAATTTTTTATCTCGTGGTGACAGCGTCCGTAGAAAACGAAAATGATACTAATATGCCCGCATAACGCGGGCTTTTTTGTTATGATTCGCCCCCAACGCAAGCGAGAGTGGCGGAATTGGTAGACGCGCTGGATTTAGGTTCCAGTGTCTTTGACGTGAG
>JASFVM010000126.1:0-7344 GCA_050049835.1 Gammaproteobacteria bacterium | reverse complement strand
CTGCTCAAGCAACACCGGTGCAAAATTAACAACCACCTTCATCTGCGGGTATGCTTCCAGATGCGCCGCCATATCCGCGTAGTCCTTGATTGCATGCAGATAGACCCAGGGCAACTGGTATTCGCCATCAATACCCTGCTGGTACCACGGCTGGTGCATGTGCCAGCACAATGCAAAATTAACGCGCGTGGTCTTTGTCATGCTGTCACTTGTTCCTTATCAACAACGTAAAGATGCTGACCCAGCATCTCGGGTGTAACCAGCACGATACCACTCTCGGTGACATGGAAACGCTTTCTGTCTTCTTCCAGATTTTCACCAATCACCGTACCGTCAGGAATAAAACATGCCTTGTCGATAATTGCGCGCGTGATCCGGCAGTTCTTGCCAATATTGACCTTGGGTAAAATCACGCTGTCCTTGACGGTCGAGCCGCGCTCGATTTCAGTGGCAAAAAAGATCACCGAGCGCTTGACGCGTGCACCGGAAATAATGCAGCCGCCCGATACCAGCGAGTCGATGGCCTGGCCGCGGGCATCGTCATCATCAAACACAAACTTTGCCGGTGGATGTTGTGTTTGATAGGTCCATATCGGCCAGTCTCGCGAATAGAGATTGAGTTCTGGTTCCACTGCGCACAGCTCGATATTGGCTTCCCAGTAGGAATCAACTGTTCCGACATCGCGCCAGTAAGCGGGCTCCCCTTCGCTGTCCATGAAGGGATAGGCATGTGCCACAGATCGGCTCAGGCTCGCCGGGACGATATCCTTGCCGAAATCATGGGCCGAATCAGGATTTTCGGCATCCTCGATCAGACTGGCATAGAGATAGGCGGTTGAGAATATGTAGATGCCCATCGATGCCAGTGCCTTGTCAGGCTTGCCCGGCATGGGCTCGGGGTCTTCCGGCTTTTCGGTGAATTTGGTTATTCTGTAACTGTCATCGATCGACATTACCCCGAACTCCCTGGCTTCTTCGCGTGGCACTTCGATACAGCCTACGGTGAGATCAGCACCGGAAGTGACATGCTCATACAGCATCTTGGAATAGTCCATGGTATAGATGTGGTCGCCACCAAGGACGATAACGTTTTCCGGCCCATGACGACGGATAATATCGATATTCTGGTATAGCGCGTCAGCCGTTCCACGGTACCAGTCAAGCGCGACGCGCTGTTGTGCAGGTATAACCTCGACAAATTCGCCGATTTCAGCACGCATAAAACCCCAGGCGCGTTGCATGTGGCGAATTAATGAATGCGATTTGTACTGGGTCAGAACACCGATACGACGCAATCCCGAGTTAACACAATTTGACAGCGCAAAGTCGATGATGCGGTATTTACCGCCAAACGGCACCGCCGGTTTAGCCCGCCATTTGGTCAGCCCCTTCAGCCGGGAGCCGGCGCCGCCGGCCAGCACCAGAACCAGTGTTTTTCTCGTCAGTTCGGAGCCGATATTGGAATCGATATAATAGCGGTAATTTTTGGCCTGTTTCTGGTGACTGATTGTCATTGTTGTTTAGTACCTGCCTGCTTGACTGCTTCTGAAATGGCGCCTGTCACACCAACACGTTCATTTGTAACAAGATAAACGGACGTCTTTTCAGCCAGTGCCCGCATTCTCCCTTTATTGAAATACGCCTGGATAAAGTGATCAGACTTCATCCAGGCGATGATTTTTGCCCCAATACCACCGGTGATGTATATGCCACCTTCAGGTTTGAATAATAACGCCATATTGCCGACGAACGCACCATATATACTAACAAACAGTGACATAGCGCTGCATGCTGCTTCATTATTTTGTTCAGCCACAGCGTGAACCCAAGCCGCATCAATCCCGCTGCAATCACCGCCACTACAGTACTGATACAGCGTAACCAGGCCTTCACCGGACAGCAGACGCTCGTATGAAACATGGCCGTGACGCGCGGCCAGGTAGTTCAGCAGCCCGATCTGATCATCGGTAACCGGTGCAAAATCTATGTGCCCGCCTTCGGTAGACCATGCTCGTGTCGCCCTGCCTTCGCCCCACAACCAGGAAACACCCAGCCCCGTGCCAGCACCAACTGCGACTCTGATTGCATCATTTTTGTGCACGCCAGCATTCAATACCACCAGGTCCGACGCTTGCAGATGCAAAGTGCCCAGCGCCGAGGCCTGGAAATCATTCATAAAATGAATCTTTTTAATGCCGAATTCATTCCTTAATACGTGTTTGCTGATGGTCCATGGCAAGTTTGTCAGTGTGGCCTCATCGCCATTGACCACACCCGGCAAGGCCAGCGATATTGCCGCTAACTTGCTGTTACCGCAACCACTTTCCTTGAGGAATGTGTGTAGCAGCGGCTCGAAACTGTGAAAATCCCGGCTGTTATATTTAGCTTCGAAAACCACTTCATCGGGCCTGTCCGTATCCGCGACCACAAACCATGTCTTGGTGCCGCCGACATCAGCTGCAATAATATTCATTTACACTGACTTCTGTTACATGCTGTTAATGCAATGAACATGCCATGAGATTCAGGGTCAGTCATCGTGACCGCTTTCCCGTTGACGGCTGTTTTGCAAATAGTGCCTGATCAGGTTGCTGGTGGATGAATCATGATCAGTCTCTGCTGCTGATGATTCAATTTCGCCAAGTATTTTTTTCGCCAGCTGCTTGCCCAGCTCCACACCCCACTGGTCATAGGAATTGAGGTTCCAGACGATACCCTGGACGAAGATCTTGTGTTCATACAAGGCAATCAGCGCACCAAGGTTGTATGGCGTCAGTTTCTTCAACAGGATTGTATTACTCGGGTGGTTACCTTCGAACACCATGTGAGGCAGCCTGTCGCGTACATCATCGACCTTGATGCCGGCGCTTTGAATGGCCTCGCAGGTCTCTTCCAGCGTGCGACCACGCATCAACGCCTCAGTCTGCGCAAAGAAATTCGACATCATGATGTCATGCTGTTGCCTTAACTTTGAGTGCGTTTGTTCAGAAGCGATAAAGTCTGCAGGAATGAGTTTTGTACCCTGGTGGATCAGCTGATAAAACGCGTGCTGGCCATTGATTCCGGTGGCTCCCCAGACAATGGGCCCGGTATTGTAGTTGACATGATGCCCGTCACGATCAACCGATTTGCCGTTACTCTCCATATCAGCCTGCTCCAGGTACATTGGCAAACTGCGCAGGTAATGGTCATAAGGCAGTATGGCGTGTGTTTCAGCAGCAAAGAAATTATTGTACCAGACACCCAGCATCGCCAGTACCACCGGCATATTCTCCTGTAACGGAGCAGAGGCGAAATGATTATCCATCGCATGCGCACCTTCCAGCAGGGCGATGAAATTCTCCACCCCCACCAGCAGGACGATGGACAGCCCGATTGCTGACCACAGCGAATAGCGGCCGCCGACCCAGTCCCAGAACTCGAACATATTGTCCGGGTTGATGCCAAAATCGATTACCGCATTCCGGTTGGTCGACACGGCAACAAAATGCCTGGCTATATGTTGCGGATCTTCAGCCGTCGCGAGAAACCATTCCCTTGCCGTATTCGCATTGGTAATCGTTTCCTGCGTGGTGAATGTCTTGGAGGACACGATAAATAATGTTGTCTCCGGATCGAGCTGTTCCAGCACCTCTTCGGTATGCGCGCCATCAATATTGGAAATGAAGTGAGCTCTCATATCCTGATGACGACAGGGTTTGAGGGCTTCATAGACCATTTTAGGCCCGAGATCAGAGCCACCGATACCGATGTTGACTACATCGGTGATGCGCTGACCTGTATATCCCTTCCACTCGCCGCTTCTGACGCGGCCGGCGAAATCACTCATGTGATCAATCACACTGCGTACCGCTGGCATCACATCTTCGCCATCGATGGTAATTGCATTGCCCGAACGATTGCGCAACGCAATATGCAAAACAGCACGATGCTCGGTATCGTTGATTTTCTCACCGTGGAACATGCGGTCACGCCAGCTCTCGACGTCTGAGGCCTTCGCCAGTTCCAGCAGCAATGACAGGGTTTCGGAGGTAATCAGGTTCTTGGAATAATCAAGCAGGATATCCTGAAACTGCAGTGAGAACCGGTCAAAACGCTGACCGTCTTCTTCGAACAACCGGCGCATATTCAGCTGCCTGGCTTCCTCGTAGTGCTGTCTGAGGTTGTTAAACGCTATTTCCCTTGGAGTCATGGACTTGTATCGAGTTTGTGAAGCAAAAGACATTATTATCCACTAACCGGCGTCAAACAGCACCACCATTTTATCAAGGAATGGCAAAAACCCTGCTGATGGCGTGAAGTCTAAGCAATTGATTCGCCGTGCAAGTTGATATGCATCAAAAATTCCGGCATATGTATCGCCATCCAGTTTTTTAATCGTCACGGCCAGCATTCTGCATTTTTCTCAGTATATCCATACAGCTATAAACCCCGGCAGAAAGCCACCGATAAACACGTTGTTCACTTGTTTTATTTTACTTCAATCACGATTAACGACTCCGCTTCATCATCATTTGCAATAACACTCACCCCTTATAACCAGATCATACCCAGTTGCTGCATCAGTCATTATCCCGGACACAAACTGGAGATCATTCAGTGATCACCAATCATAATGATGCTGATGAAGACGATATCGATAAAATCGAATCTGATCAGAAAAGCGATAGCCGGGATGATCCGGCTCTGCAAGCGCAGGCGCCTCCGCCGTAGCAGATCAAAACCAGGCATGAACTGGAACAACGTCTGCAAGTGAGACAGCTGAGAGAATTGCCTGACTGCTCGGGATTGATGATGTTTTAGAACCATCGATACGTCAATTAAGCCCCGCAACAGTCTCGAACGACCGGGCGTCAACTCTCAAACAACAAACGTCTGCGAGCAGCAAGGCGGGCGTTCTGTCATTCACCCACACCACTTTCAGGCAGACAAAACGTTCAGTGTATAATAGTGTTCCCTGGTCAGTCTCAATGCGGGAAGCCGGCAGTGCCATACATTCGCTCTTACCAGTTCAGAAGCCTAAAACAGGAACCTCAATCAGCCATCGAATCGACAGGTGCCGGCATGCCGGCTTTTGTACGCTGCCTGGTACTGTTTTTTTTCATGCTGGCATCCATGCCGACGCACGCCGAAACACCGGCCGACACAACACCGGAACCGGAAGCCCGGGCGGATGTAAAACTGCAAACCACGGTCGAAAACCTGAGCAGCATTCAGCAATCCATCGATGCCAACAAAAAAACAGTTCGCGAACTCAGGGAACAATTGAAAATACTGGAAGACACTGCCGAACGAGTCGACATTGAGCAAAAAATAGAACGCCTTAATAAAGATATTTCAAACCTTCAGCGAGCTTTTAATCATATTGCCCTCAATGGTATCAGCGCCTCGGCACTGACCGAACAACCCGATATACGCATCAACTGGAAAGACGAAGTTGAACAAATCAGCAGACCCCTGCTGTCAACCCTGAAAGAGCTCACGGCCAAACCCAGGGAGCTCGACAGTCTGCGCCGGGAAATCGAACTGAGGGAAGATCAACTTGAAATCATTGAAAAAGCACTCAATTACCTGCGCGCGATCAAGACCCAGACAATTCCGCCAGGGACCGTTGAGCCCGTCGACAAGTTACTGACCGACTGGGAACAACGCAAAATCGAAACGCAGCGTGCACTCGATATAGCGCAGTACAAACAAAACAATCTGATGACAGAGACTGTCAGCTGGTACAAATCTATCGGCACAGCAACTTCGGAGTTCCTGCGCGGCCGGGGCCTGACCCTGCTGCTGGCTGCCGTAATCAGCATCATCATCTGGCTGGTTGGCCGGGGTTTACTGTGGCTATACTGGCGCTGGCTGTACCGTTCCCGAGACGATTCAGGCGTTAAACGCGCGCCACTGGTCCTGTACAGCTACCGTCTGACTGTCGCGATTTTGATCGTGATGGCTATACTCATGGTGTTCTACCTGCGCGGCGACCTGTTGCTGCTTACCCTTGCAGTCATTGCACTCGTCGGTGCCGCTCTGAGTCTGCGCCAGACACTGCCGCGTTACGCCGCCGAGTTACGGCTTCTGCTTGGTGTCGGCCCGGTCCGCGAACAGGAACGACTCAGCCTTGATGGTGTGCCCTACCTCGTGGAATCACTCAGTATTTATTCCGTGCTGAGAAATCCTCAACTCGATGGCGTTGTGCGATTGCCGCTGCACGATATGAATGACTATGCCTCGAGGCCTGCCGGCATCGAACCCTGGTTTCCCTGCAAGCCGGGTGATTTCATCCTGCTGGATAACGGCAATCTCGGCAAAGTTGTAAAACAGACCATCGAGATCGTGGAAATCGTGGTGCTGGACAGTATTCTGCAAATACGCACCAAAGACTTTCTCGACCGGAATATACGTAATCTGACCCGCGAAGGATTCGGCATAGCCTGCTCTTTCGGTATCGATTATCAACACCAGGCGATCTGTCTTGACACTGTTCCTCAGCGTTTCAGGGAAGGCATAGTCAACCGCTTTGAACGGGCGGGCCTGAAAAAAGACATCAGGGATATTCTGGTCGAATTCGATTCGGCCGGTAGTAGCTCACTCGACTATCGCATCTACCTGACTCTGGATGGCCGTGCCGCCAGTGCGTTTTTCAAGATACAGCGCCTGGTACAGCAGGCCTGCGTAGAAGTGTGCAACCGTGAAGGCTGGGTTATTCCTTTCACCCAGATAACCGTCCATTCAGCCGATAATCCAGCAGCAGACTGACAACAATCTTCCGTACGAACCTATATTAATCTATTGACAAGCGCGCTGTGATCAATCGCCAATTCTAGTTTTGATCCAGACGTAGTACAGCAATAAAATCAAGACGACAGCCGTTGCACCATGAACCGCGAACTCTATCTCAATAGCAAGCTGCATCTGTTGCAAAACATTCGTCACCACTGTTATCAGCAATAATGCAGCGACAATTGCAGTGAATCGAGCCACGATACTTGCCATCCTTGCTACCAGGTCTTTCTTTTTTTTGGGATGAATCTCTTCCGTTACAGGTTCCGTGGCAGCTGAGATAGCATCGTCCATGTCAGCATCAGGCTGCCCATGCCTGGCCCGCTGTTTCTGCATATCAGGCCCGGTGACTGGGCCTGGCGTGGATTCGGGGGGCTGTGCATCATCAGCCGCAATCACTTCCAGGCCTGCAAAATCCTCATCATTCGCCAATGATCGTGTTGCCGTGATAGAGAAAGTCTGCGCCTTATCCCGTTCTGATTCAAGTAACGGCCCTGCTGGTTCGACTGGTTCGACTGGTTCGACTGGTTCGACTGGTTCGACTGGTTCAGCTTTACGAGGATATCC
>JASFVM010000125.1:0-7364 GCA_050049835.1 Gammaproteobacteria bacterium | reverse complement strand
TGTCCAGGGGACGCAGCGCAGATTTCAATTCAAGATCAACACCTTCACGACGGCTGAGCTTGCATTTTGGTCCAGTATATTTAGCCACTTAAATATTCTCCGGTTTTATACGCGACGCCTTTTGGGCGGGCGGCAACCATTATGTGGGATTGGGGTTACATCGGTAATGTTCATTATCTTGAAACCGACATTATTCAATGAACGCACAGCAGATTCACGGCCAGGGCCAGGTCCACGTACCATTACATCAAGGTTCTTCATGCCATAATCCAGTGCGCGTGTACCTGCACGTTCGGCTGCTACCTGGGCAGCAAAAGGTGTACTTTTGCGCGAGCCGCGGAAGCCAGAGCCACCCGCAGTTGCCCATGCCAGCGTGTTACCCTGACGATCAGTGATTGTTATGATAGTGTTGTTAAACGACGCATAAATATGGGCAACGCCATCAGTTACTGTACGTTTAACTTTTTTTCTTGTTTCTGCTTTAGCCATTAAAATTGTTCCGAAAGTCAGGCAAATTATCTGGAAATAGGTCTGCGCGGACCCTTACGAGTACGAGCGTTGGTGCGTGTTCTCTGGCCACGCAGTGGTAATCCACGGCGATGGCGAATACCGCGATAGCAGCCCAGGTCCATCAAACGCTTGATACTCATTGAGACTTCACGACGCAGGTCACCTTCGATTGTATATTTACCAACCTCGGTCCTCAGTTTCTCCAGTACATCTTCAGTGAGGTCACCGATTTTCTGGGTCTGTTCAATACCGGTGGACGCACAGATCTGCTGCGCACGTGTACGCCCTATGCCATAGATGTATGTCAGGCCTATGACAGTATGTTTGTTGTCTGGAATATTAATTCCTGCTATTCGAGCCATTGTTGTTCCCGTTTCAGCGCGGCAAAGCGCGCAATTTTAGCTATTTAAATGCGTCAAATCAACCAGATCAGAAGCCCTAGCCCTGACGCTGCTTGTGGCGCGGATCGGTACAAATCACGCGGACAACGCCATGGCGCTTGATAATTTTGCAGTTGCGACACATCTTTTTGACTGATGCACGTACTTTCATCTCAATAACTCCGGTTAAGACCGATTCACTAACGTTTGAAATTCTGCAGGTTCGCCTTTTTCATGAGGCCCTCATACTGGTGAGACATCATGTGAGACTGAACCTGTGCCATGAAGTCCATAACGACCACGACAATAATCAACAGCGATGTACCGCCGAAATAGAACGGCACATTCCAGTACAAAATCAAAAATTCGGGCAGCAAGCACACCAGCGTGATATAGATAGCACCGACAAAGGTCAGGCGAGTCATTACCGTATCAATGTACCTGGCTGTCTGCTCACCCGGGCGTATACCCGGGATGAATGCACCTGACTTTTTCAGGTTGTCTGCCGTTTCACGAGCGTTGAATACAAGCGCCGTGTAGAAAAAACAGAAAAATATAATCGCCAGCGCATACAGTATGACGTATACAGGCTGTCCGGGTGCCAGGGTTCCAGCGATATCCTGCAACCATTGCATGCCTTCAGACTGTCCAAACCAGCTACCCATGGTTGCCGGAAACAGAATGATACTGGAGGCGAAAATCGGCGGAATTACACCTGCCATATTCAGTTTCAACGGCAAATGGCTGCTCTGGGCCGCATACATACGCCTGCCCTGCTGGCGTTTTGCATAATTTACCGTTATACGTCGCTGTCCCCGCTCAACAAAGACCACAAAACCCGTCACAGCGATCGCCATAACAAAGAGGAAGATGGTTGTCAGCGTGTGCAGTTCACCCGTTCTTACCAGTTCCAGTGTGCCACCGATTGCGCTTGGCAGGCCTGCAACAATACCTGCAAAAATAATCATTGAAATGCCGTTACCGATGCCACGTTCAGTAACCTGCTCTCCCAGCCACATCAGGAACATGGTGCCTGTAACCAGGGTAACCGCAGCAGTGAACACAAAACCAAACCCGGGATTTGGCACCAGTGGGTTCACTCCGACTGATTGCGCCTGCAATGCAGTTGAGATACCGATTGACTGAAACGTAGCCAGCACCAGTGTGAAATAACGGGTATAGGTCGAAATCTTGCGACGACCAGACTCACCTTCTTTCTTTATCTGCTCCAGTGCGGGCACGGTAACTGCCAGCAACTGCATGATGATCGATGCCGAAATATAAGGCATGATACCAAGCGCAAATATCGACATCCGTCCCAGCGCACCACCTGAAAACAGGTTGAAGACGCCTAGAATGCTGCCTTTCTGTTGATCAAACAGGGTGGACAAAACTGTCGGATCAATGCCTGGAACAGGTATATAGGCGCCTATTCGAAAGACGATCAACGCACCTACCACAAACAGCAGTCGCTGTTTCAGTTCCTTAAGATTACCTAATCCCAAACCTGCCATGACTGATTAAGACTGAAATCAGCCCTCGATTTTTCCGCCGGCAGCTTCAATTGCCTTACGCGCACCAGGTGTAACACTGATGCCCTTTAACTGAACACTCTTGCCAATCTCGCCGGATGCAATCACTTTGGCCTTTTCAGTATTGGCCGGTACGATATTGGCATCGATCAGTGACTGCAGATCGATTACGTCTGCAGCTGTTTTTTCAAGCTCATTCAAGCGCACTTCTGCTCGCGTGGACGATACGCGCGAGGTGAAACCGACCTTGGGGAGACGACGCTGCAAAGGCATCTGTCCACCCTCGAACCCCACTTTGTGGAATCCGCCTGAACGTGATTTCTGGCCCTTGTGGCCACGTGCGCAGGTTTTGCCCCAACCGCTACCGATTCCGCGTCCAACGCGCTTGCTGGATTTTTTGCTGCCTTCAGCAGGATGCAGATTATTTAATTGCATACCATTTCCCCTCAATTTAGGCTTCTTCCACAGACAGCATGTATGAGACCTTGTTAATCATGCCACGGTTTTCCGGTGTGTCCTTGACCATTACAGAATGATTCGTCCGGCGCAAGCCCAGTCCACGAACACATGCCTGGTGCTTTTTCAGTCTGCCTGATGTGCTCTTGATCAATGTTACCTTGAGTTCTTTGTCTGCCATGTCATTAACCCAGTATTTCTTCTACAGTTTTGCCACGTTTGGCTGCCATGTAGGATGGTGATGCCATACCGGTAAGGCCATTGATGGTTGCACGCACCACATTAACAGGATTACGTGTGCCGTTGATCTTGGCCAGTACATTTCTCACACCTACCGCTTCGAAAACAGCACGCATTGCACCGCCGGCGATAATACCTGTACCTTCGGACGCAGGCTGCATGTAGACGTTTGCTGCGCCATGTTCGCCGTAAGTGGCGTGCTGCAGCGTGCCTGCGATCAGGTCTACTTTTTTCATGTTCTTGCGCGCACGGTCCATTGCTTTCTGAATAGCCAGCGGTACTTCTTTGGCCTTACCATAACCAAATCCGATCTGACCTTTGCCGTCACCAACAACCGTCAGCGCAGTAAAACCAAATTGACGACCACCTTTAACCACCTTGGCAACACGGTTCACTGCTACCAGTTTTTCAATAAGATCGTCTTTAGATGCGGGTGCTTCTACGTTAGCCATTGTTCATTAAATCCTGTTGTTACGGCCTATATCTTCAAGCCGTTTTCACGTGCAGCATCAGCCAATGCCTTGATTCTGCCATGGTACTTGAAACCGGAACGGTCAAATGCAACCTGATCGATTCCGGCCGATTTAGATTTTTCAGCAATTGCTTTTCCGACTGCAGCTGCAGCTTCAGCATTGCCAGTTGATTTCAATCCATCACGCACATCTTTCTGTACGGTTGAGGCACTGGCTACCACCTTGCTTCCGGTCGGATCGATCACCTGGGCATATATATGCCTTGGCGTACGGTGCACGCTCAGACGATGAGCGCCCAGCTCACGGATTTTTGCACGTGATCTCTTTGCTCTACGAATTCTGCTGTCATTTTTCGATTTCATCGCGATTGCCTGCTTAGTGTATTCGCTTAATTATTTCTTCTTCGCTTCTTTACGTATTACGCGCTCATCAGAGTAGCGTACGCCCTTGCCTTTGTATGGCTCTGGTGGACGGTAGGCACGAATTTCCGCCGAGACCTGCCCAACTTTCTGCTTGTCAGTTCCCTTGACAATAATTTCAGTCTGGCTTGGCGTCTCTATCGTAATGCCTTCAGGTACGTCATATACAACCGGATGCGAAAAGCCCAGTGTCAGATTCAACTTGTTACCCTGTGCCTGCGCACGGTAACCAACGCCAATCAGTTCAAGTTTCTTTTCAAAACCCTGGCTGACACCAACAACCATGTTATTGACAAGTGAGCGCATGGTTCCCGCCATCGCAACAGAGCCATCAACATCTTCCCTGCCATTGAAACTAAGCACGTTATCTTCCTGCTTGACCTCAACTTTATTATTCACTTCCATCGACATGGCGCCGTTTTTTCCCTTAACAGACATGGACTGGCCGCTAATATTTACTTCAACACCAGATGGAATCTCTACCGGTTTGTTCGCTATACGTGACATGTCAATACTCTTTGATTAATTATGATCCAGCGACATCGTCAGGATATCGTGCAGATCACCTCACCACCACGGCCTTCTGCCCTGGCTTTCTTATCAGTCATGACGCCGGCTGAAGTCGAAATAATCGCAACCCCCAGGCCATTAAGAACTTTTGGTAACTCGTCCTTGTTTTTATAGATACGCAGACCCGGACGGCTTACCCGTTTCAGCTCATCGATAACAGGACTACCCTGATAGTACTTCAGCGTGATTGCAAGCTGCGGCTTGGCGTCACTGCTGGTTTCGTAATCTGTTATGTATCCTTCATCTTTCATTACGGCAGCAATTGCCATCTTGGCTTTTGATGAAGGCATGGTTACTTCCATCTTGCCTGCAGATTGTGCATTTCTAATGCGTGTCAGCATGTCAGCGATTGGATCTGTCATCATGATTAATATCTACCCGCCTACCAGCTTGCTTTAACCAGGCCCGGAATATCTCCACGCATGGCTGTTTCTCTTAATTTATTACGGCAAAGTCCGAACTTGCGGAAATAACCATGTGGACGTCCAGTGACGCGGCAACGATTACGCTGTCTTACAGGACTGGAATCACGCGGCAGCATCTGTAACTGCTTCTGCGCTTCCATCTTTTCTTCAATGCCTGCGTCAACACTCTTCAGAACAGCACGCAATGCTTCACGTTTATCTGCATATTTCTTTACAAGCCGTGTGCGCTTCTGCTCACGTTGTACCATTGAAACTTTTGCCATATCCGCTTTCTCTATCTCTAACTCAGTTTTTGAATGGGAAGTTAAAAGCTGCCAGCAATGCACGAGCATCTTCATCGTTTTTTGCTGATGTCGTTATATTTATATCCATACCGCGTATTGCATCAATTTTTTCATATTCAATTTCAGGAAAAATAATCTGTTCCTTTACACCCATGTTGTAGTTGCCCTGTCCGTCGAAAGCTTTTGAACTCATTCCGCGGAAGTCACGAATACGCGGTATTGCTACGCTTATCAGTCGATCCAGGAACTCGTACATACGCTCTTTTCGTAACGTCACCTTGCAGCCTATCGGATAGCCATCGCGCACCTTGAATGAAGCCACAGATTTACGGGCGAGGGTTGTTACCGGCTTTTGGCCAGATATTTTTTCCATATCTGCAAGCGCGTTTTCAATCACTTTTTTATCGCCAATAGCTTCACCGACACCCATATTTATGGTGATCTTCTCTATTCGCGGCACCTGCATTACGTTTTTGTAACCACGTTCGTCAATCAACTTCTTGACGACAGTGTCTTTATAAAATTGCTGTAATCTCGACATAATCAGAAAACCTAAACGTCAACCACTTCGCCATTGGATTTGAAGTAACGAACCTTACGGCCATCCTCCAGTTCCTTGAAGCCCACACGATCACCCTTGTTTGTTACAGGGTTAAATAACATCACATTAGAAACATGAAGCGGCATTTCCTTCTCGACAATACCACCTTCAACACCTTGCATAGGATTCGGCCTGGTGTGCTTCTTAACCATGTTAATTGATTCAACCAATACATGATCGTCAGCCATTACATTCAGGACGGTACCCTGACGACCTTTATCCTTACCACTGATGACAATAACCTGGTCACCTTTACGCAAACGTTTCATGCCGATACCTCCTAGAGCACTTCCGGCGCAAGCGAAATGATTTTCATAAACCTTTCGGTTCTGAGCTCACGCGTTACCGGACCGAATATACGTGTACCGATTGGCTGCAGAGCATTGTTCAACAGTACTGCAGCATTTGTATCAAAACGTATCAGAGAACCGTCAGGCCTGCGTACACCTTTTGTTGTACGCACGACTACAGCGTTATAGACCTCACCCTTTTTGACCTTACCTCGAGGAATAGCATCCTTGACACTTACCTTGATCACATCGCCAACTGAAGCATAACGACGATGAGAACCACCAAGCACCTTAATGCACTGCACTTTTCGTGCACCGCTATTATCAGCAGCATTTAAAACTGTTTGCATCTGTATCATGAGTGGTTCCCGTAGCCTATCTCTTCGTTAGTTCACCAGGTTAAACGTATATCAGGCTTCGCCTGCCTTTTCGACGACCTCTACCAGTCGCCATGATTTCGTTTTTGACATTGGACGACATTGTTCAATAACAACAACATCACCTTTGTTACATTCGTTATTTTCATCATGTACGTGCAACTTGGTTGAACGACTGATGTATTTTCCATAGACAGGATGCTTGATACGGCGATCGATTTTCACCGTAATACTCTTGTCCATGGCATCACTTGTAACAGAGCCTGTCAATGTGCGCTGTACCTTTTCATTCTGATCTGTAGATTCAGCCGCGGTGGATTCATTAGTCGCCATTCTCAGCTACCTGTCTTGTTTTTTTCATTCAGCACGGTCTTAACACGTGCAATATCTTTACGCACAGCACCAAAACGATGGATCTTGGGCATGTTGCCTGCACCCTGCTGCATGCGTAAGTTGAATTGTTCACGACGCAAGTCGATCAACTCTTTCTTGAGGTCCTCTACGGACATATTTCTGTATTCAGTTGCGCTAGCCATTACATCACCGTACGCTGTACAAAGGTTGTTTTTATAGGAAGCTTGTTTGCGGCAAGGCGAAACGCCTCGCGTGCCAGCTCTTCACTAACACCTTCCATTTCATATAAAACCGCACCCGGCTGGATCTTGGCTACCCAGTGATCGACGTTGCCTTTGCCTTTACCCATACGCACCTCAAGCGGTTTACTTGAAATTGGCACATCCGGGAAAATGCGAATCCAGATCTTGCCGCCACGCTTGATGTGACGCGTCATCGCACGGCGTGCTGCTT
>JASFVM010000124.1:0-7370 GCA_050049835.1 Gammaproteobacteria bacterium | reverse complement strand
GCAACTGAAAAGGAATAAATTCAGTGATACATGAAACTGCAATCATTGATTCAACGGCGGTGATTGCGAATGATGTCGAAATCGGTCCCTACAGCATTATCGGCGCTGATGTTGAAATAGACAGTGGTACCGTTATTGGACCGCATGTCGTAATAAAGGGACCGACGCGTATCGGCAGGGACAACAGGATCTTCCAGTTTGCATCAATTGGCGAGGATCCGCAGGATCTGAAATTTCACGGCGAAAAGTCAAAACTGGTTATTGGCGACAGAAATACTGTTCGTGAATGTGTCACTATTCATCGCGGTACCGACGAAGACAACAGTATTACCCGGATCGGTAGCGACAACCTGTTCATGGCCTATGTGCATATTGCCCATGACTGTGTCATTGGCAATCATATTATTCTGGCCAATAATGCCACCCTTGCAGGGCATGTAGTGGTAGAGGATTATGCGATTCTCGGCGGATTTACCGCAGTACACCAGTTTACCCACCTGGGAACACACTGCTTTACCGGGTTTGCAACGGCACTGGATCGCGATGTCCTGCCTTATTTTACCGTCGCGGGCAACAGGGCAAGGGCACGTGGTATCAACAAGGAAGGCCTGGTGAGAAAACAGTTCAAAGCAGAGACGATTCGCGCGTTGCAGGATTCGTACAAGATCCTGGTTAAATCAAAAGGCACGTTGAAAGAAAAGCTGGAACGCGTCTCAGGGCTTGCAGAAACGCATCCTGAAGTCAGGCAGATACTCGATTTTATTGAAAAAAGTGAACGCGGCTGGACCAGATAAACAGGGACGAGGTGAGAGGAAAGAGGGGCAAGGAAAAACACAAATATTCATTGCGTTTTCCGCGTCCCGGCGTCTCTGCGTTGAAATATTTCAGAGATCTTCCAGTTTCCAGACGTCGTAGGCGGGTTCTTCATAGGGATGGCTGCTTTTCAGTGCAGCAATAGCAGCCTTGATGAACCCGTCAGCGCAGACCATTTCAATTCTGAGCTCGGCCACGGTTTCCAGCGTATCCTGCTTACCGATAAAAGGTGAGCTGCCTGCGAGTGGTCTGAACTGGCCCTGTCCCGGGACTTGCCAGCAGCAACAGTCGTAGTCGCCGATCCTGCCTGCACCCGCTGCAAACATCGCCTGCTTGACCTGTTCTGCTGCCGCCTCCGGCACAAATACACATATTTTAAACATGGTTTGTTTTTTGGAAATTTCGTTAGATAGCGTAGAATCTACACCTTTCTCAGCAAACAGGAAAATCCCGACATGAGTGGTGGTATTCAATTATCAGGAGAACTGATTTCAGCTGTCAAGGAGGCGCTCGTCAAGCATGATGCTGCAGCAGAAAATGATCTTATGACGATGCAATATCTGTCAGCGATCATAGGATATGTGCTGGCGCATCAGACAAATCCAGGTATCGACAAGCGCGGTTTTCTTAATGACCTGGCTACCTTCATGGGTCAGGTGCTGGACCAGGTGGAAGCAGATATGAAACCGCAACAGCCTTCACAGGAAGCCTTCGGAATCTGGAAACCTGGCGAAGGATAGCCAGAGTTCATGGAGATTGCTTTCTGGCATGAACGCTGGAATCGCGGCGAAATCGCTTTCCACCAGCAGCATATCAACCCGTACCTTGCCTACTACTACGGTGAAAAGGGACCGCCAATGGAAAAGCGGTCGTCACTCAGAGTGTTTGTCCCGCTCTGTGGTAAGTCACGTGATCTATGGTGGTTGCTTCAAAACGGTTATCAATCGATCGGCGTGGAGTGCAGTGAAGTGGCCGTTGAACAGTTTTTTAGCGAACAGCAGTTGAATTACAGCAAACGGGACACCAGTAAACATACCAGCTACAAAGCAGAAAATCTGGAAATTCTGGCGGGTGATTTCTTTGCATTGCAGGCAGGTGACGTGGGCGATATTACCGACATTTTCGATCGTGCATCCCTGATCGCGTTGCCACTGAATATGCGCAGAAAATACGTAGAGAAAATTACACAATTGCAGCGGCCGGGGACACGAACATTGCTGATAACGCTGACCTATCCCGAGAGCCAGATGGACGGGCCGCCGTTTTCAGTTTCGGAAGAGGAAGTACGCGAGCTTTACACTGATAATTTCAGTGTCGATAAACTTGCTGCTAAAAACATCCTGGAGGATGAACCAAGATTCAGGAAACGTGGTCTTACAGCATTAACAGAAACAGCCTATAAACTCACGAAAAACGGATAATATGACGACACAAGTTGCAGAAACGCCAGCACAGATAAAAGCCCATGCGCACCCGGCATTCAACTGGATACGATCGGAGCGTATTGAATCTCTCAATGTTACTGTTGAAGAATATCAGCATGTAAAAACGGGAGCGATGCACTATCACATAGATGCTGATAATAGTGAGAACGTCTTCCTGGTGGCCTTCAGAACAGTGCCTATGGATTCAACCGGCGTTGCCCACATACTTGAGCATACAGCGCTGTGTGGCAGTAAGAAATACCCGGTACGTGACCCGTTTTTCATGATGATACGGCGATCACTCAATACCTTCATGAACGCGTTTACCAGCAGCGACTGGACCGCCTACCCATTCTCCAGCCAGAACAGAAAAGACTTCAATAACCTGCTGGATGTCTACCTGGATGCTGCATTTTTTTCCAGGCTGGATGAGCTCGACTTTTTACAGGAAGGACACCGTGTTGAATTTATGGAGCCCGATGATCCACAGAGTGATCTTGAATTCAAGGGCGTGGTTTACAACGAAATGAAAGGTGCGATGAGCTCCCCGGTCAGTGTCCTCTGGCAAACACTGAGTGAGTATCTCTATCCTACAACAACTTATCACTATAACAGTGGTGGAGAACCGCAGGACATACCGGACCTGACTTACCAGCAGCTCAGGGATTTTTATCGCACACATTATCATCCAAGCAATGCCATTTTCATGACTTTTGGTGACATCCCTGCATTTGAACACCAGCAACAGTTTGAAGAAAAAGCCTTGTGTCACTTCGACAGACTCGATGTCAATATCCATGTGGATGACGAAAAGCGCTTTTCCAGCCCTGTCGTTGTTGAAGATGTCTATGCCTTTGATGCTGTTGAAGGCGTCTCCGCAGACCACAAGACACATCATGTTCTCGGCTGGTTGCTCGGTCCCAGTACTTCGCTCGATGAAGTGATGAAATCGAACCTGCTGTCACATGTACTGCTGGAAAACAGCTCGTCACCGTTACGCAAGGCACTGGAAACAACCGGCCTCGGTTCGGCGCCGTCCCCGTTATGCGGCCTTGAAGATTCGAATCACGAGATGTGTTTTATGTGTGGTATCGAAGGCAGCGACCCCGGCGATGCCGACGCCTTTGAGAAGCTGGTTATCGATGTCCTCCAGGATGTGGCAGAAAACGGCGTGCCACAGGAGCATCTGGAAGCTGTATTGCACCAGCTTGAACTAAGTCAGCGTGAAATCGGTGGTGATGGCTATCCCTATGGATTACAGCTGATTCTGGGTGGCCTTTCAGCTGCGATACACCGTGGCGATCCGGTGCAATTACTTAACCTTGATCCTGTCATTGATGAGCTGCGTGAAAAAATAAGGGACGCGTCCTATATCAAGCAACTGGTAAGGGAGCTACTGCTGGATAATCCACACCGTGTGCGGCTTACAATGAAGCCGGACACCGGACTGAGCAAGCGCAAGGAAGCAGATGAACGCGATCGTCTTGCCAGAATGAAAGCTGCACTGACTGACGAAGACAAGGCAAAAGTCATCAGGCAGGCTGCTGAACTGGCGCAGCGCCAGCAGCAGGTCGATGACCCGGAAATGTTGCCCAAGGTGGATCTTGATGATGTGCCATCTGAAATCCGGATGCCTTCAGCAATCTCCAGAAGAATTTGTGATACCGAATCAGCGCTGTACGCGCAGGGCACCAACGGACTGGTCTATCACGAGACAGTATTCGACCTGCCTGCGCTTGATACAGAGCAGCTGGATATATTGCCACTTTTCTCCAGCTGTCTCACTGAACTTGGCGTAGGCGACAAGGACTACCTGCAGGTCCAGGGCTGGCAATCGAGCGTCAGTGGTGGTGTTAGCGGGCATTCAAGTATTCGCGGCAACAGCGAAGACATTCAACAGACACGCGGCTACTACGTATTTGCCGGCAAGGCACTCGAGCGGAATAATGAAAAGCTGGCAGAATTGATGCGTGAAACGGTTCAATCAGTCCGGTTCGATGAGCATAGCCGTATCCGGGAGCTTGTTTCACAAAGACGCGCGCGGCGCGAACAAAGCGTAACAGGCAGTGGACACACGCTGGCGATGTCAGCCGCTTCGAGCGGCATGTGTCCGGTCGCGGCATTGGGGCACCGTTTCAACGGCCTTGAGGGTATCAGGATCCTGAAAGCTGTCGACAATGCGAACAAGAACGGCGGTATTGCCGATCTGACAAGTCGTTTCAGCGAAATTCACCAGAAGCTGATGACCGCACCAAGGCAGTACATGATCATCGGCGAAGAAGAGAAACTCGAGGATATTGTGGATGGTTTCGAGCATGTATGGACACCGGGCGGGGCTGATGAATCATTTCAATCCTTTTCAGCAGGTGGTGTTGACGAAGTCGTGAAACAGATGTGGGTGACCAACACACAGGTGAATTTCTGCGCGCGGGCATACAAAACAGTGCCAATGGATCATCCGGACGCAGCGCCGCTATCGGTACTTGGCGGATTTCTGCGTAACGGTTTCCTGCATACTGCAATCAGGGAAAAGGGCGGCGCCTATGGCGGTGGTGCTGGTCATGATACCAATATCGCGGCTTTTCGTTTCTTCTCGTATCGTGATCCAAGATTGAGCGAAACGCTCGATGATTTTGACCGTGCAATTGACTGGATGCTGACCGGCAAGCATGAATGGCGCATGGTCGAGGAGGCTATTCTGGGTGTTATCAGCAGCATTGACAAGCCCGGATCACCCGCTGGTGAAGCGAAGCAGGCATTTCATAATCTGCTGCATGGCCGCACACGTGAGAAACTGCAGGCATTCAGGCAAAATGTTTTGAATGTCAGGCTGGAAGATCTGAAGCGTGTCGCTGAAGCATATTTGCATCCTGATCAAGCCAGCACAGCGGTCATTACCAGTACCGCTACGCTCGAGCAGACAGGAAATCTGGGTCTGGACGTGATTAATCTGTAGCCACCTGCAGACGCTTGCATGGATGGGTCAATTCACGTACTGCTTCTGGTAATCGATTGTCATATTCCGCAGGCGCAGTCGCTGAAGCAGAAACGTACAGTGGTCAAAAGCCTGATCGACCGTCTGCGTTCTCGACTGAATGCTTCGGTATCGGAGACGGGATTTCTTGATGAATGGCAGCGATCATTGATTGCAGTCAGCATGGTCAGTAATAACAGGCGCTATTTGCAACAGCAGATAGCTATCCTGGAACAGACGGTCGTGGCCTTTACCGGCGATCTTACGGTGGCGAAAATAGAACAGCACTGGCTTTAATAGACAGGGACGAGGGGCCGGGGACGAGGGACGAGAATTTTCATCAATAATTGATGATAAGCTCACGATGAAAAGCAATGAGCCAAATCAGATTATCAGGCACAGGCATATATGACCAAACATTTGCAGAACTACCAGCTGGTTGAGACCCGGCTGCAGGAGAAGCTCGATAACGGCACCACGCGCTGTAATCTGTGCCTGTGGCGCTGCAAGATCGGTCATGGCCAGCGGGGATTTTGCCAGGCGCATGTTAACCGTAATGGCACACTGTACAACCTGTCATACGGCATACTTTCGTCGATTGATATCGACCCGATTGAAGACAAACCGGTCAAGCATTTTCGTCCCGGTACACAGGTGATGTCAGTGGGCAGTTACGGTTGCAGTTTTCGCTGCGGTGGCTGCCATAATCTTGAGATTTCCTGGGGTGTACGGGCGCTGGATGAGCTGGCGCGGGGTGAATCAAAGGAAGCCTGGGTAACGCCGGAAAGCCTGATTGCAACTGCACAGAGAGCGGGGGTGCAGGGTATCGCATTCACTTACTCTGAACCTGCTGTATGGCTCGAGTATGTGATGGATGTCTGCGAGCTGGCGCATGCGGCGGGGCTCTATACGGTCTATGTTTCCAACAGCTTCGTAACCGATGAAGCACTTGAACTGGTCGCGCCGCATCTTGATGTCCTGTGCTCGGACATCAAAAGCATGCGTGATGACTTTTACAAGGAAATCTGTCGCCCGGCAACCGTTGCTCAGGTATTGCATTCAATCAAGACGGCACATGAGCTCGGTGTCCATGTAGAAACGAGAACAAATATCATTCCGGGCAAGAACGATGATCCCGAAGAACACTATGCTATTGCCAGCTGGGTGTACGAAAATCTGGGCGCAAACAGCCCGTGGCACATTACCAGGTTTTTCCCGGCGTACAAGCTGATGGATATTCCACCGACACCGGATGAGACACTGTTTGCAGCAGCCGAACAGGGCAGACGAGCAGGCCTGAGGCATGTTTACGTGTATAATGACAAAGGCTGTGATTGCGCCAGGGAAAACCGCCCGGTCGAGTTCTACCTGAACAGTCAACCTGAGGAAATACACCAGGTGAAAAAATGTTCGGCAAGCTGTTGCGGTGACGAAGGCGTATTACTCAAGAAATATGAAGAAAAACCAAATACGTAGTTGAGGTTGTCATGTCAAGAATGGTTCAGTGCGTGGTGCTTAAAACAGAAGCTGAAGGGCTGGATAAACCGCCACATCCGGGCGAGCTGGGTATCCGTATTTACGAGAACGTATCAAAGGAAGGCTGGAAACAGTGGCTTGAGCGCCTGACAACGATCATCAATGAAAACGGGCTGAATACAGCTGATCCCAAAAACATCGAACTCATTGAAAAACACATGCTCGGCTTCTTTTTTGATGAAGGCGATTATGGTCAGGCGCCTGCCGGCTTCCAGGCCGGTGGCAAAAAGTAATTTACCGCGTGTATACATTTGAATTCAGCGCAATGAGCGCTGAGGCATATTGGGCAATGAGTCCGGAAGCTCAGCGCTAAAACCTGTTCCTGGTCGTGCGCCTGGTATCCGTAAAGTTCACTTCGTGCCGGATACACACTTGTATAATTCTGCTTTACACGCTTCGCGTCCTGGCGCCTTTACGTTAAATAATTGTTATCCCTGTGCCAGTTTGAACACAGGTGCAGTAACAAAATTCAGCTTTTCATGGGCTGTTCTGAGCGCGGCTGTTACCATTTCCGGTGTTTCTGCCTGCGCAAATATAAAACCCAGGTACTGGTTGCCTTCAGGTAACGGTATCAGCTCATGGCCTTCACTGATCACAATGTCGATCTTTTTAACAAAGGGTAC
>JASFVM010000203.1:0-5226 GCA_050049835.1 Gammaproteobacteria bacterium | reverse complement strand
CATTGGTACCCTTGATGTGCGCGCCCATACCGCGAACCCGGGTCCAGTCATTACCCAGGCCGCCCGCATACTTGGACAGCAGGGCGTCATCCTTGATCGAGCTGAAGATACCATCGAGGTGGTCGGGCACCGTTGTCAGGTAGCAGCTTGAAAGCTGCGGACGCAAGGTGCCGGAGTTGAACAGGGTGGGCGTCGAGCTCATGAAGTCAAAAGAGGACAGCAGTTTGTAGAACTCGATCGCACGCTCTTCGCGATTGACTTCGTTAATCGCCAGCCCCATGGCAACGCGCATGAAGAAGGCCTGTGGCAGCTCAAAACGCGTGCTGTTGGAGTGAATGAAGTAGCGATCATACAGCGTTTGCAGGCCCAGGTAGGTAAACATGTGGTCACGTTCGGCGAGCAGTTGCTTGCCCATGTGGTGCAGATCGTATTCAAGCAGACGGGCATCCAGCAGTTCCAGGTCAACGGCGCGTTTGATGTACTTGTCAAAGTAATCGCCGTACAGGCCTGACATTTCTTGCTGGGTTGCGTGCGTCAGGTGGTTGTAAACGAAACTGAGCGCTTCGGTACGCATATCATCGAGTAACAGGCGTGCCGCGGTATAGCTGTAGTCAGGCTGCTTTTCGATCAGGGTGCGTGCACTCATTACCAGCATACGCGACACGTCTTTTTCAGGAACACCATCGAACAGGTTGCGTTCGGTGTCCTTAAGAATTGCAGTAGCATCTACATCGTTGAGTCCGGCACACGCCTCGTTAACAATGGCTTGCAGGCGACGCGTATCCAGCGGCTGTCTGCTGCCATCAGCCAGCGTAACCTCGATATTGGCGCTGCTGTCTTCCAGTATGTCTTCGACAAGCGCATGGTCCTGCTGTTGCTGACGGGCGCGGGCATGTTCTTCTCGGTAAATGACGTAGGCCCGGGCAACGCGTTGATGACCGGAACGCATCAGTGCCAGTTCAACCTGGTCCTGGATGTCTTCGATATGAAAGGTGCCGCCATCAGGAATGCGGCGAGTAAGTGCCTGTTCAACCTGTTCCGCCAGTTCGCCCACGATTTCATGGATGCGGCTCGATGCGGCTGCATTGCCACCTTCGACGGCCAGAAAAGCCTTGGTCATGGCGATCGCAATTTTTTCGCGATCATAGGTGGTGACCTTGCCGTTTCTGCGGATTACCCTGAAACGACCCGGCGCCGTGACGGCGATATTGGCGGAATCTGTTGAGGTTGAGTTGTCGAGTTGAGATTGATTTTGGTGTTCTGTAATTGGTGTTGTTAGTTCCATTCCCTTTCCACTTAGTTGGGTTGTCGTTGTTATTATGCGGGGTACTATAGAATGTGGTTAAACTCCAAGTCAAGCACTATATCTTGTGTATATAACAGTGGAGAACGGTCTAAAAAACTGTGGATAAAATTCGAAAAAATAAACCATTACAACTACTTATCATGTGGCGATCAAAGCTGATTCAGAACATAAGAATTTGCCCATATAGAAATTTTTTATTGTCATTGTGTTAATTAATGAGAATTATTCACAAAAATTTAACATTGCTGTGTTATGCGAAAAATGCAACACATGAAGATGAACTGTTATGATGTGGCATGCTGAACTTATGGATGTTGAATGAAGATAGTTTTTGCTGTTACTGCACTTGTTGTACTGGTTATTTTCGCAACAATACTGAAGAATCATGCGCCGCTGCTCGATACACCGGGCCCGTTAATAAGGCTGGCCGTGTATCTCACCAGCAATACGGCCACAACATCAGATGATCACCCGTTTCCCGAGTTACGCACTCCGGTATACCCGGTTGGCCCAGATGAGTTATATACGGCAGTCAAGGATGCTGCGATCAGTCTTGGCTGGTCCATCATTGACAGCAACGACGTCGAATGGCGGCTGCACATGGTGGCGAAAACGCCCCTTCTGCTGTTTGTGGATGACGTCATGGTCAAAATAGAGCCCCTTGAAGCTGCTGAAGGTGAGTCCATATCGGAACTGAACATACATTCGCATTCTCGTATAGGCTCGGCAGATTTTGCCGCCAATGCTGGTCACATACAGCAGTTGGTCAAGGCGGTCAATCAGCGTGTGAAGCTGGGTTATACACATTAGTTCAAAGTACTTTGCTGCCGGGTCAGTGGGCATGTTCACAAGGGCCGCTGGTTCCAGCGCTTCTGCCACTGCTTTGCAAACGGCAGGTGTTTGCCGTATTCATAAATGGCCAGACCGCCAAGAATCATGCCCGTACCCAGCCAGACACGATCAGTGATTACTTCGTCATTGAGTAACGCGCCAACCAGCAAAGCTGTGACCGGCGTTATCAAGGCGATCAATGCCACACGCTCGGCCTTCAGGTTTTTCAGCAGGTAAAAATACAGCGGGAAACCCACTGCAGAACCCATGATTGCCAGGTAAACAATCGACAGCAGGGTTGTCGTACTGATGTGATCAGGCCAGTTTTGCGTGAGTGCAAAATTCAGTACGAACAAGGGTGTTGCAACAACCAGGCTGCCGGCCGTGATCGAAATAGCGGGTAAATTTGTCTTCAGTTTCTGTAACAAAACAGCGCCGAGCGATTGCATGGTTGCACCGATAGTGACACCTGCCACACCCAGCCATGCAGCTTCAGCCAGGGTAAAGCCCTCGGCGAACACCACCATGAGCCCGGCCAGCCCGAGCAGCATACCGATAGTGCGTCCCGCTGATACATTGTTCTCATGTAGTATCGCGGTGGCAAAGACACTGGTGATAATCGGCGACAGGCCAAAGATGACCGATATCCAGCCTGATGGTATGAGTTGTGCAGACCAGTAGATGAAGCTCATTGCAATGAACATCGATATGCCGCCAACCAGGTAGACGTGACGGGCATGCCTGTTCCAGGGTAATGGCAGCCCCTTCAGCTGAACGATGAACAGCAGTGCCAGCAGACCAATAATCATACGTGCGGCGACACCGAACTCGTAGCCGACATCGGTGCCACTCCACTGGATGGCCAGCGGCGTCGTACTCCAGATAAGGATGACAGTCAAATACGCTGCAGGGACTGACACTGATTGCATACCTCGCTTGCAAGCTGCACACGGGTGCAGGTAATAAAAAAGGCCGCTGGTTGTTAATCAGCGGCCTTGATAAATCAGGAAAGATCTGAATCTACTTGTTACAACATGTAACAGGCCACTGTGTCTGAAGCCATACCGACAGTACAGGCATGCGTCGAACCCGGGCAAGTAGTGTTGTTGTATTCATGGAGTGATGCTCACCTGTTTCACCAGGCTTGTCAATCAATTTCAGGGTATAAAAAAAGGCGGTGCAGATAAAACCCGCACCGCCCTTGCGACACAACCAATCTGAGAATTGGGACAAGAGGCCGACACTATCCCATGGCCTTGAGTAAGAGCATAACCTCTTATCGCCGTCTAAATTACTCCTGATTGTTTGTAAGGTAATTGACATGAATCAAGAATCGGCGACATTTCGATTATGTTATTGATTACCTATGTCTTTTTCTTGCCTCTGACGTACTTTACGCAGCTCAGATTGCATTGGCGAA
This sequence comes from Gammaproteobacteria bacterium, assembly GCA_050049835.1. Classification (GTDB taxonomy): domain Bacteria; phylum Pseudomonadota; class Gammaproteobacteria; order SZUA-229; family SZUA-229; genus JABDQW01. The sequence goes on along the minus strand of JASFVM010000203.1, from coordinate 1,669 downwards.
TGGCTTCATTGAGGACATCGATCACCTTGGGGCGGGGGAAGGTGACACGCCAGGCCAGTGCAACGGTGCGTTGTGGTACAGGACTACTGAAGCGGCGTATGGTCAACAAGCGCCGGGAATAGCTGTGGGCACCCGCAGCAGTGCAGGGCAGTACGGTAATGCCCAGTCCGGACACAACCATGTGACGTATGGTTTCCAGCGAGCTGCCTTCTATGGTGTGGGGCAGATCGCCAATCAGGCCGGGCTTGGGTACACAGGCGGGGCAGGCCTCCAGTACATGATCACGAAAACAATGGCCCTTGCCAAGCAATAATACGTTTTCGTTTTCGAGCTGGGATGATGAGATCAACTTGCGTGCCGTCAACGGGTGAGAGGAGGGGAGCAATATGACAAACGGCTCATCATACAGTGGTTGCGTGACGATACCCTGTTCACTGAATGGCAGGGCAATAATGATGACATCAAGTTCGCCGCGTTTGAGTTTCTCGGTCAGTACCGAAGTGTAGTTTTCTTCGACCACCAGTGGCATTTCAGGCGCTGCTTTCCGCAATAGCGGAATCAGTTCCGGATAGAGATAGGGGCCGATGGTGTAGATGGCGCCGATACGCAATGGTCCGGCGAGCTGGTTTTTGCCGTGCAATGCAACCTGTTTGACATTGTCGGCTGCCTCCAGGGCCTGTTGCGCCTGTTGAATGATACGTTCGCCCACCGGTGACAGGGAAACCTCGCTACTGCCTCTTTCAAAGATGGAAACACCCAGCTCCTCTTCGAGCTTCTTGATGGCGACGCTTAGTGTCGGTTGGCTGACATGGCAGGCTTTGGCGGCTTTGCCGAAATGACGCTCACGGGCGACGGCAACAATGTAACGTAATTCAGTCAGTGTCATGGCATGTTGTTAGATAGCGTGAATCAATCTAAATTGTTTACTTGATAGAAAACATGAATATAACCTTTATCATAGCAATAAGCTATCGCTGAGGCGATTATTTATGGCCATGTGTAAGCGGCCTGGTGTGGCCTGATCGCTAATATCAGTTTTCATTCAAGCATGGCAAAGGCATGATCATGGCTTTTTCTACTTCAACGATGCATGAAAACTTATCGGAGCAGATCAGAAACGATGGATGAATATATGACTTTAATCCGGCAGCGCGACAGTTTGTCAATTGGCGCACTGAAAGCAGGGGACACTGTGCCTGTGACAGTCCTGTTCATAAGAGCCCTTGAGATAACAGCACGGCAAGATTGTAGTCCTCGCTGAGATGATTAACAGGCATATTATGAATCCGGCCGAACGGATTGGTCATATTCTGTTTAGCCCGATTGATATCCCGGCTGGTTAGTTACAGTGCTGCTTAGCAAGATCCTGAGACAGTTTGAATTCATAAGGCGTGATCCTGCCTTGTGTGTAAAACTTTTTGGATATCTTCAGGTTGGCTTTGCGCTTTTTGCATTCTGCCGACTCTTTTGTGGTGTTGCCGGTCCTGGCTGCAAGCGGGTGAGTATTTACACAGATATCACAGCTGCCGATAGTCAGAAACGGAGTTGACTTGAACTCGGAGCGCTCGCGCTGTTTGCCCCTGGCGACTACCGTGTTGTGTACTTCATTGTCTGCATACCATGTTACCCGCGCGCACCTTTTTTATATTGGTCATTATCTGAATTTCCG
>JASFVM010000123.1:0-7482 GCA_050049835.1 Gammaproteobacteria bacterium | reverse complement strand
AATCAGGCTGATCAGTTCACGCGCCAGTGTCGTTTTGCGCGCCTGCTGCAGTAGCTGTTCGCCACCTGCCCAGATTACGTGCAGTGCATTGTATTCGCTGTTGAAACCAATGTCTTGCGCCTGTCCGTCCTTGCCAACCAGATTGGCAGCGATCATATCCAGTGACTTGACCGCCAGCTTGGCTCTTGCGTTGGCTTCAAGGTTTTCGGTTTCAGCGGCAAAACCGACAACGAAAGGTCTGGGGCTGCTGCCAGCGACTGCTGCCAGGATATCTGCAGTGCGCTCGAGCTTGATGGTGAGTTCGGCGTCATTTTTTTTCAGTTTCTGTGCATACGGGATTTGCGGGCGGTAATCAGCAACAGCAGCGGCCGAAATAAAAATCCGGTTTTGCCGGACGTGCTGCATCACGGCATCGTACATCTGGGCTGCCGTTTCAACATCAATGCGATTGACGTCTTCCGGAGTGTGCTGATGAGTGGGGCCACTGATCAGGGTAACGTTGGCACCGGCCTCCCGGGCTGCCTGTGCCAGTGCAAAGCCCATGCGTCCGGAGCTGCGGTTGCCAATGAAGCGCACCGGATCGATGGGTTCGCAGGTTGGACCTGCCGTGACCAGGACATCGATGTTCTGCAATTCGCCGCTGCTGAACAGGCCGGCGAGTGCGCTGACCAGCTCAGGTACATCGAGCATCCGGCCTTCGCCGGTTTCGCCACAGGCCTGGGAACCGGCAGCGGGCCCGAATATGTGGATGTCGCGCTGCTGCAAGGTATGCAGATTCTGCTGGGTAGCAACATCGCTCCACATCACCCGGTTCATCGCCGGTGCAATCGCCAGCGGTGCCTCACTCGCCAGGCACAGGGTTGTCAGCAGGTCATCAGCTCGCCCCTGGGCCAGCTTTGCCATGCAGTTGGCACTGGCCGGAGCAATACAGATGGCATCGGCCCAGCGGGCGAGTTCTATGTGGCCCATGCCGGCCCCGGTCGCTTCATCCAGTAATTCAGTGTGCACCGGGTTGCCGGAAAGTGCCTGAAAAGTCAGTGGCGTAACGAACCCGGTTGCTGCACGCGTCATAACCACACGCACCCGGGCACCGGCATCGCGCAGGCGCCGTGTCAGTTCGGCGCTTTTATAGGCGGCGATACCGCCGGTTATGCCGAGGATGATGTGCTTGCCGTTGAGCGTATTCATCGCACTATTGTACCAGAAATCAGTTGCTTAGCTTGTCAGGTCACGGCGTTTGCGGTAACCGGGCAGGTGTGTTTATTATTGCAGGCTCACAGGGACAATGTACAAGGAAGAAATTCATGTCACGTGTTATATCTCAATGGCCGCTGGCAGAGCGGCCGCGCGAAAAGCTGCTTGATCGCGGTGCTGATGCACTGTCTGATGCCGAACTGCTGGCAATTTTTCTGCGCACCGGCACCCGCGGCCTGACTGCAGTTGACCTGGCGCGTCGGCTGCTGGAAGAATTCGGCGGGCTGAAAGCCCTGCTGCAGGCCGGAGAGACCGAGTTCTGCCAGCATTGCGGACTGGGTCGTGCCAAGTATGCCCAGCTTAAGGCCGTGCTCGAAATGGCAAGGCGTCATTTGCTGGAGAACATTCAACGCGGTGATGCGCTGTGTTCACCTGACGATACGCGCAACTATCTTGCTGCCGAATTACGCGCCTGCCCTCATGAGGTGTTTGCCTGTCTGTTTCTGGATAACCGCAACCGCGTGCTTGTTTTCGAAAAACTGTTTTACGGCACTATCGACGGTGCCAGTGTGTATCCGCGCGAAGTCGTGCGCAGGGTGATCGATAACAATGCGGCCGCCGTCATATTTGCCCATAATCATCCTTCCGGTGTTGCCGAGCCGAGCTCGGCCGACAGGCAGATCACGCAGCGATTAACAGAGGCGCTGGCATTGATCGATGTGCGCGTGCTCGATCACATGATAGTGGGTGATGAAGTGATGTCGTTTGCAGAAAGGGGTTTGTTGTAGCCCGGTAAGGGCTTCGATTATTGCTGACCACTGGTTTACGTGCCTGACTAAACTGACACCGGCAATACAGGCAAATATTAAATCACGTTGAAGGTATTATGATACAACGTCCGTTTTCGATATGAGCGCTGTTGACCGGCGACCCTGAACAAGATGCTGCATAAAAATAATAACTTATGGTTCATTGGTTTTATGCTGGTGATTGGCTCCGTGCTCCTGTTTATCGGCGGGCCGGATTATTATTCAGCCAGATCGGCCAGGTGTTTCTGGGATCTCGGGCATATCCTCTATTTTGCGCTGTTGGCATACCTGCTGTCTCGGTGGACGCTCGTCTGTCGCATGTCCCTGCCAGCACAGTGGGTTACCATTCTTGCTGTCACCCTTGTAACAGGTGTGATGATTGAGATCATGCAATACGGCACAACCCGAACGCCCGATACAGGCGATATCCTGCGCGACCTGACCGGTAGCCTGCTGGTGCTCGTCTTTGGGCCAGCGGGATTACGGCTGCAGTCAGTCAGACGACGGTACTTTCTGCGCAGTATTGTGATGGTGCTCGTACTTGTCCAGTTATGGCCGTTAACAAAAAGTCTGATTGATGAAGCAATTGCACGACGACAGTTCCCGCTGTTGTCCGGTTTTGAAACGCCGTTCGAAATAGAGCGCTGGCAAAGCGACGGTACATTAGCCATCGAATCCATGCTGCCTGCCACGGAAAGCAAGGTATTGAGAATATCACTGACAACTGCAGAATATTCGGGCGCATCACTCAGGTACTTTGATGGAGACTGGGTATCAGCCCGTACGTTGCAGGTCAGTCTCTATAATCCCGATTCGTATCCATTGAGAATTACCTGCAGGATTCATGATCGCCAGCACACTGATGGTGATATGGAATATGAAGATCGCTTTAACCGCAGCTATCTTCTGATGCCGGGATGGAACCGGATCGAAATAAATCTTGATGAAGTGGAGAAAAGTCCTGCAAATCGCAAGATGGATATGAGGCATATTCAAAAGATCATGCTTTTTGCCGTATCACTACCGTCACCGCGTATGCTTTATCTCGATGAAATGCGACTGACTTATTAGATGAAATGGTCGTTATGCAGGGCTCGAGCAGCCTGACATCACACTGGGGGTTGGTAAAGACAAATACCGGATTGCATACTGTCCGCAGCAATCAGGCTTTTAAAGGTTATCGTAGTGGCTTTGCTCGAAAATGTGGCATGATAAGGCCACACGACAGCCAGTGGTGAAGAAATATGCGGATCCGTCGCGGATTACAGCAGATTTATCTGTAAGCAGGGTGTCAATTGCCCTGTCACTTATCGCGATAACTGCTATACCCGAGGTCAGGTATGTTGTAATAACAGGCTTTCCTGTTTATCCCTTTCCGTTTGACGGTTCCACTTAATAATATTCTTTTGGAAATGCCCTGAATAGCAGATCCTGCACCCGCTGCCACCAGTTGCGTGCGGGTTGGGTTGTTAATGTCTCTGTATCATTAACCCAGTGCAACTCACCATTCTCGTTAAGTTTAACCCGCCAGCTGTTGGCGGGTAACATGTCACGTTCGATCAGCCGGGCGAGCGCTTCGCCAAGTTCCTCGCTGTTGATAAAAATGCCCATCTCGGTATTAATCATCGCAGAACGTGGATCGTAATTCATGGAGCCGATAAAAACCAGCTTACGGTCTATCACCATGGCTTTTGAGTGCAGACCCATGAACTTTGCCCGTGTTGGAGGTGTGTCAGAAACCGGATTCTGGATAGCAGCGTCATGACGCATTTCGTATAACTCTGCACCGGTTTCAAGTATCGGTTTGCGCCACTGTCTGTAATGGCTGTTTACCGCTGGTACATCATGCGAAGCCAGAGAATTTGTCAGTATCCTGATATCAGCTCCACGATTCTTCAGCCTGTGGAGCGTGGTAATGCCGCGTTCGGCAGGAATGATATAGGCATTAACAATCAGGAGCTCGTTTTGTGCCATATCGATAATTGAGTGGATTTGTTCCAGCATTACGTGATCGATGGCTTCAGCCGTTGGCAGGTCTGATATGACTTTGCTGGTTCCCGTAAACAGGGCTGGCGGTAATCCTTCAAGTTCAGTTGACCAGGATTGCGGTTCAGTCGGGAAGTGTTCGAGTGATGTTGCCTCGCTTATACGCTTGTTCATGACTTCAAGCGCTTCTGCCTGTTCATCCTGTGATGCCTGTATATCGAGCACCGAAACCGGCATCACCCAGGCACTGTTCCAGTAGGCATCGAATACCACAGAAGCCTGTCTGGCCGCAGGACCGATACCCAGCACGTCCAGATCATGGAAATTGAATTCATCGTGTAATCCCATGTATTCATCACCGATGTTACGTCCGCCGATGATGGTGGCGTGGTTATCAACGATCATCAGTTTGTTGTGCATGCGCTGGTTGATGCGTTCGAATTCAGTCATGCCTTCCCCGATGCGCCCGGCAATATCCCGGTTTGTCCAGGGATTGAATAACCTGAGTTCAAGGTTTGGATGCGCATCCATTAATGAGGCAATTTTGTCGCGTATTGCAACTGAACCCGCATCGCTGAACAGGGTATTGAGATCATCGACCAGCATGCGCACCTTGACACCACGGTCTGCTGCATAGAGAAGATGCCTGGCAAGGATGCGGCCGGCGTTGTCGCCATACCACAGGTAATACTGGACGTCGATCGTGTGCCTGGCAGAATCAATCAGCGCGAGCCGCCAGCGCAGGCCGTCCTCGTTGGAATCGAGCAACTTGAATCCTGATGTTTCAGGACCGTGTTTGGTGAGAATTGTCGATTCAATTTCACTGAAGGCGCCATCACTCTGTGCCTGTAGTGCAAACTCAGGCGGAGAGCGCACAAAGGGTGCGACAGTTCTTGTTGAGCATGCCAGAAGACTCAAGACCAGTGTCAGAACGAAAATAACTCGCGAGACTGATAACAACATGGAAGCCCCTCTGGATGAACTGCAAGAGTTGTAACACTCGCGAAGAATCATTGTTTATAGGTTCAGGCTTGAAAAATGACTACAGGAGCTGTGATCCTTTGGCTGGATATCAGTCTGGCGCATCCAGTTCTTCTTCGATCAATCTAAGTAATGCTTCCAGCAGAGCTTCACGCGGATAGTCATTCTGATCCACGAATATTGCGCCTATTGTTGTTGTGAACGTGCAACAGGCACGGCCAGTACCCAGTGGTCGGCATTCAGGTATCCAAGCAGTGAACTGCCGGGAATGACCTGGTCATAGAACAGTAACTGGCTGTCATTACGCGCATCAATCTTGCTCAACTTGTTGTAGCTGGATTTGAGTACTGTAGAAATGCGTTCTGGATTCGGGTAGGTAACCAGCGAATAATAGGGAAATTCGAGTGGCAGCGGGGTGTCTTCTGAATAGGGCTCCATTGGTGTCGTCGTGCAGGCGTTGATCATACTCGCTGTTACCATGATTGCTGATAACAACAGAGGACCGCGAACAAGCCGGCGATAAAAAACCCTAGTTACGGCCATTCTCGAACTCACGAATCACCTCGGCTTCGCGTCGCCTTAGCGCCGGGTGCCAGTCAAGGATTTCCACGTCCGACAGGGTGCTGGGGCGAGTGACAAAGAACATCACGGCACGCAGCCCATCGGTGTAGTAACTGCTGCCATCAAGACTCGTGCGCGGATTGCTGCGAGTTGTTTCTCCTATACCCTCGATGAATGCAAGCTTGCCGAGGCCACCCGAGTACATCATGTCCTGGATGGTCAGGTTCCTTGCTTCATCCACGTTAGGATGGAGCATCAGGTCTTTCTCTTCGATATCTATAAAGCGGCCGCCGATGGGGCGTCCAGCCTGGACCAGGAATACCGCCTTGCCCTGGAAGCGCACAGGTGCGACCCACAGACGCAGCCAGTTAGCAGGCGCACCGCCCTGACCCAGTTTACGGATGACAGAATCGGGGGGGCGGTCATACAGATACTGTTTGTTATCGAGATCCAGAATTTGAACACGATAACCGCGACGTACCAGCGCCGCGGAAACATCGTCAAAACCACCGACCAGGATGACATTAAACGGATCGCCTTTCTCGCTGCCGTCATGATCCGTCGCACAACAGGGCATCTGTTCCAGCACAGGACGTAGTGCATCCAGGCTCTGATAGTTAACGGCGTTTGTTTCATTAAAGCGTTTCATCGCCGCACGTGCGTGTTCGCCGCCTGATCCGTCAGGTATCAGTGGAAACAGGGTGAAAGGGAACAAGTTGCCCTGCCCGAGCAAATCCACGTTGAGCAGCCTGATCTCACGATGGGGATTGGTATACATGATCCCTGATTGTGTGCTGTGGGCCGGGATCAGGGGGTGAAAAGCCATGGCTTCGAAATGCGCATCCAATATCGCGTTGGTCTCTTGCGCAAATGCAGCATGGTAAGACCAGGCAACTTCCAGTGGTGAAAATATATCCGGGTCAGTACCGGCGCGCAGCAGCCAGAGAGTCTGTGAAGTTTTGTTCTCGACTTCAAGCCAGATCGGTTGCACTTCCTTGCTGTTGATGTTGGCACCCAACATGCGCTTGCTTTCATCGCTGCTCAATACGGTTGCGCTCAGGCGGACACCATTGATTTCTTCCGTGACAGCGCGGGTGCGCAAGGCGGAGGTATCAAATTCGCCGGGCGCCTGCCAGGTGGCACAACCAGCCATGGCCATGAACAGGATCATCAGCGCGAATATGGCCAGAACAGGAAATTCGTGATTACAGTATCGAGACATCAATCGATGCGGCAGTATAGTCATTTCATTCGCGTTCCTTTCGGACTGATTGCTCGATAAAGCCGCCTTTACGACCTTCCCAGGGCAAAAACCGGATATCTGATATCGCGGTGGAATGAATATCAAAGATCAGCACGGCGCGGAAGCCATCGGTGTGATAAGGATCTCTGGTCAGATTACGGCGCGGCTGCTCCCTGGTTGCGGCACCCACACCCTTGACCAGGCCAAGCGTGGTCAAGGATTGTGAATAAGCCATGTCTTCCTGCAGCGCGGTACGTGCCTCGTCCACATCAGGGTCAATTTTATGCGTTGTCAGGTAGGGTGAGTGAATTGTGAACCGCGTACCGATATCGCGGCTGATCTGTCCAACCCATACCGGCTTGTCTTGATAACGCATCGGGCTCAGCCAGAGGCGTAGATGGTTGCGTTGGTGAATATTGTCGCGTGCCTTTTGCAAGGCCAGGTCTTGTGGTCGCCCGTATAAATAGAGTGGACTGATCGGTGCATAGGGATAGCGTTCGCCCGACAATGCTGAATCAATCATTTGCAGAACCGAGCCATACCAGGTTTGTTCTGTCGGGTGCCAGCCACGGCGAACAAGCGCCGGGAAGGCGTCGTCAATACCACCGACAATGACGAGGTTGAGTGGATCGCCGTTGCGCGAACCATCCTTGTTGGTTACACAGCATGGAAGCGATTCCAGGGCCGCACGGAAAGCCATTTGATCGC
>JASFVM010000122.1:0-7557 GCA_050049835.1 Gammaproteobacteria bacterium | reverse complement strand
TGCCGGAACGACTGCCAAACGTGTTTGCCGCTATTACCGGCGGCTAAACAATTTGCGGTTAAATTACGTCTTGTGCAATTGTAATATCTTTGCACCCTCTTGCGGCATCTGCTCGTCGCGGTAGCGCTGATCCAGTTGCTCAAGCGCATCCCTGAAATCGCGCACCAGCCGCAGCTGTGTATCCTTACCCTTACGCCCGTAGTAGACAACATCACAAGGTACCGGATCGGTCAGGGCTCCGCGATCATGCGTTCCCGAAAACTTCCAGGCAATGAGAATCAGCCGCCCGCCTTCATTTCCGGATACCGCATAGGACTGGCTATCGACAAAGACAATTTCGTCCTGTTCCATTACCGCGAGAAACTGCATACTCCTGACGGGTACAAATACATTTCCGGTAACACTTTTGCTTAACAGCGATCTGTACAGGTTATAGATTTCAGCGGGAACAGACCAGGCTTGCCGCTCAACCTCGGGGGGTAGAAAAAATGTTTCTGTGACCAGGTTTACCACGTACCCACTGCGCTATTCTTCGTAGCTGAGATCCGGATCCCAACCCATATTACGCGCATTTTCCATCGCTTCGCCAAATATTCTCGCATGCCGCTGCTTCAGCTCATCGGGTAGATTGGAAACAAGACATCCGTATTTATCCCATTCAGATTTTGTTTTGTCATGAATCACCTGCAGGCGGTCATGCGACCAGTTTTCACAGGTTTCGCCTTCAGGCAGAACTCCGAAAACCCAGGCATCCCTGATGATTGTACCAATGGGTGTCATGCCACCATAATGGTCCTTGTCGAGACCGCAATACAACTTGTCTGCCATATAAGAAAACCGTAAGTAAATGACCAGAAACAGTGAAACTGATTTGATTTTACCTCAAAATACTTCTTTTGACTCTTTAACCAGGCCACCTTGATCTTTGCCGTATTGACGGAACTGCCGCAAGCTTATGAAACAAAAGGACCAGCCAGTCGATTCTGACTCTGACCAGACAATGGAAGCACGCATCCAGCTGGAAGAGATTCGCATGCTGCATGGCAGCATGATGTTTTCAATGCTGGCAACATTTGCTGTAAGCCTGATCATGTACCTCGTCATGTTAGGCCATGCTGACTCAACAGGTTACCTGTCATTATGGTTCGCGGTTATGGTTGCATCCATCCTGTTACGTAGCTGGGACAGCTATTGTTTCAGCAAGGCATCTGCCGATGAGCAAGGTAAAGAGTCATGGAGCACGCGCTTTCTGGCAGGCTGTACCTTTGCCGGCTTCTGGTGGGGCATGCTTTCATGGCTCGGTTATTCGGCAGAAAACGAATATCAGACACTGATTGTAGTGTGTATCGTTGGCGTTGCCGGTGGTTCACTTGCAACGCTATCTTACCGCTGGAAAACGATCGCCTTCTTCCTGATGCCTGCGTTGATATTACTTGAAATAAGACTGATACTAGAAGATAAAGCGTTCTTTGAAGTTGTCTCTTATCTATTGGCCGTTTATATCCTTTTCACGCTATCAACATCCAGGCGTGCCTATAAAAATTCGAACCAGAACATCAGGTTGCGCATTGAAGCGGATTTCAGGGAAGAGGCTTTAAAGGCGGCAAAGAACGATGCTGAAATGGCTAACAAGGCTAAATCGATATTTCTTTCCAGCATGTCGCACGAATTGAGAACCCCTCTTAACGCAATCACCGGTTACACCCAGTTGCTCGAACATGATGAAACACTTGATCATGAACACAAGGACAACATCAAGGAGATCAGCAACGCCGGACAGCTGTTGCTTGAGCTGGTTAACCAGATTCTTGATTTATCCAGCATTGAAGAAGGCAAACTCAAGGTTTCGCTTGAGCCCGTTGCTCTGGAAAATACACTCAGGGAATGCAAGTCGCTGATTCAGCCACTTGCAGATAAAAAGCACATTCGCCTGGACTTCATCACCGACTTCAAGGGTTATGTTCTGGCCGATCACACTCGGTTGAAACAGATCATGCTCAATCTGCTTACAAATGCCATTAAATATAATCATGAAAACGGAGCAGTCAGTGTTCGCTGCAACCACACCGCTGGCAAGCGTGTACGAATTGAAGTAAAGGACACCGGTTATGGTATTCCACAAGACAAACTGGAAAGCCTGTTTGAACCGTTCAACCGACTCAGAACCGGCCTCGATAACATCGAGGGCACAGGTATCGGCCTGACCATCGCCAAAAGACTGACCAAAATGATGCGTGGCACGCTAGATGTGCAGAGTGAAGCCGGCCAGGGAAGCACGTTCTGGATAGAGCTTGAAGGCGTTGGGGACAGCGCCATCCATGCAACCGGGAAAGAACATCCGGATTTCTCAAACAATCTCGAAGCCACAGGCAATGACCATGTCAACAGCAAAAGAATACTGGTAGTGGAGGATAACCCTTCGAACCTGAAACTGATCTCCAGCCAGCTTAGCGTCCTTGGCTACAAGGCAGACCTTGCCAGTAACGGCAAGGAAGCTTTAAAAAAATACAGCGCAAATGAGTATTCATTAATTCTGACAGATTGCAACATGCCGATCATGAACGGCTATGATCTGACATCCGCAATTCGCAAGGAGAATACGGACATACCGGTAATTGCCCTGACTGCTGACGCATTTCCCGAGCAGGCACAGGACTGCATCACTGCCGGTATGAATGACCGTATAGTAAAGCCGGTAAGCCTGCAACAGCTAAACGGTATGCTTGAAAAATGGTTATCGGCACCTTGACCCGGTCCATCCAGCCATTATGTCTGTTCGCCGTCATTCACCGAGCCGGTTATTATTGCTTTTGTATTTCTTGTGCTGCTCAAGCTCTTCCGGGGTAAAACCGAGCTTGATTGTTGAAGCTGCCCGCTTGGTATATACAGGCACATAATCGACTATTTCACTTTTTTCAGGATCAAATGCAGCCAGCGCATTCCCGTATCGACACGATAGCGGGAAAAACAGGTATTGTTCTCTGGCATCCGGATTGCGTGCAAGATAATCAGACCAGGTTTTTTCGTAACGCTCCAGTTCCTCTTCGTTACCGTATAGATTATCGGCAACGTCAAGTTCGTAATTCATCACCTGCAAGGTGCCAACAGCATCCATTGGCAGAAATTTTTCACCGAATACATAGATTTCAGCACTGTTTTTCCGGTACGCTTCGAGCGCCATGCCCTGGTATTCGACATAAGTGCTTGGCCTGGGTAATACAGCGAGTAGAGGCGGACTCTTATCCTGCAGCGCCAGCCTTGCAAGATCAACATCAGCTACCTGAGCATGATTCATGCAGGAAAACTTGCCGTCATAAAATACGGTTAACGCAGGCCTTTCGGAATAAACACTTTTTATGCCCCAGGACAATGCGACTATCTGGATTGTGATGATAACGGCCATATCAAATTTCAGGTTTGGTTTACCCGGTTTGAATACCAGCAAGGTCAGGCCCGGCCCAAGTATGACGTCGACAAAAAATATCGTGGCGATACCTCGATAACCGCCATCAATATGGAAATAATATGAGGGGTACCATTTGAAAATGATCAAATACAGCAACACGAAAAATATAGCCATGCTGATAATCAAATGTGTCAGGAATGCCTGTTTTCGTGATATGCCTGCAAAAATCATTGGTGAGTCCTTAGGATTTCTCCATACGTTATAGTAGCAAACAGACGAACTGCAAGCACATGACCTGATCATACGCACATGAATACCAGCACCTTTTCGCCTTATGAAGCACAGGTCCGTCCGGGTTTATTCCGGGTGTGCCTGTTTTTATCGCCACCCGGGAGAAGTTATCGCCCGGAAGAAAACAGCTGCTTTCATGCGCTGAAAGCTGGCTGTTGAATACGGGCATTGTGATACTGAATATACGGATTATGCGCATCTTCCCGACTGCAGCTGTCGGTGTCGCTGAATATGCCAAAGCCGTACTGAACAAGGGCACCAGACTTGCAGCACTGACATCCTGATAATTCCATTCAGAGCGCCATTTGCGATTGTCATATACATCCCGAACATCATAAAAATTCAAAAGCCCGAATAATGCAAGCTTATCGCTTTAGCAAATTATGCTGATAAACCAGACCGGGCCCGATCAAGTGACTGAGTATATCCGAGTAAATACCGAAGCCGTCCGATAATAAACTTCAAAGCGCTATTCAAAAAAGCGATAGCCATACGCCTTCATGGTAATAATCCATTCAATCCTGTTAAACACCTGCCAAGCCACAATTTCCGGATGAAAAATATGAAGGAAGTACTTGAAACAGCAGACCGCAATATCAATACGGGGGAAGTCACAACAGGAACATGCACGCCTGATTAAGGCAATTGAACAAACTAACAATACTGAATCGGATACCTGTCAGCATGAACAGGAGCAATCGAACATGAGTAGTGAATGCATCCTGGAAGGCTAGTGTACTATTTGTGCCTTGCCCAGACCCCTGTAATCAGAAGCCGCATCCAGTTGTTGAGTCTTCTTGTCCAGCACAATGGCCTGCATGTTGCCGTAAGTGTATTCTGTCTTGCTGGTTTCGTGCCCGAGCTCAAACAATGCTGCCAATACGGCAGCCGACAGTACATCAGGCTCATAGAATATCTTGTCCGGGAGATACTGATGGTGAAAACGCCCCCGATTAACAATACCTTCTGCATTGGCGCCTGCGTAAAATTCGAGCGCACCTAAAAATACCATCGTAATAATACGGCTGCCACCGGGCGTTCCCAGAACAGCCAGTCGATCCGCTGTCTCCAGAAACGTTGGTGTCATACTTGACAGCATACGCTTGCCTGGTTCAATTGCATTCGCCTCGGCACCGATCAGACCATAAACATTTGGCTCGCCCGGCTTTGAGGAGAAGTCATCCATTTCATCATTGAGCAATACACCGGTGCCCTCCGCAACAAAACATGAACCAAAGGGGTAATTAATTGACATTGTGGCAGAGACCCGATTGCCTTGTTTATCAATGATTGAAAAATGCGTTGTATCAATGCCTTTGGGTCCATCCACCATGACCGGCTTCAGTTCATCGTTTGCTGTCGCTTCATCCATTGCAATACTGCCAGCCAGCCGAGCGGCATAAGTCTTTGACACAAGCTGGTCTACGGGTACGTCAATATAATCCGAATCGCCAAGAAACTCTGCCCGATCACGGTAGGCGCGCCTCATGATTTCCGCAAGCAAATGAACCCGCTCAGCTTCCGGCCTTGAATGAAAATCGAAATTCTCCAGCATGTTAAACATCTCGATGATGGCCACGCCACCTGAAGAGGGTGGCGCTGCAGATACAATCTTCATGTCCCTGTATTGGCCTGTGATCGGCGTGCGCTCTACAATTTTATAGGACGCAAGATCTTTCATCGTCCAGATGCCGCCATGTTTTACAACCGAAGCAACTATTTTGCTGGCCAGTTCGCCCTGATAAAAGCCCTGCGCGCCTTCTTGCGCGATTACTTTTAAAGTCTCTGCAAGCTCAGGCTGTACAATCAGCGTTTCGGGAGGCGGCGCCTTGTTGTTTCTGAGAAAAATCTGTGCGGCATCTGCAGAGGCATTGAGTGCTTTCTCCCGAAAAGCCGCCATGCGCTGATAGTGTTCCCCGGTTCTGAAGCCGTTGCTGGCATGTCTGATCGCAGCTGCGAGCGTTACTGCGAGAGGCAGCTTTCCATAATTCCTGGCGAGATGCTCAATAGCAGCCGGTGTGCCGGGAATACCGGCGGCTAAAGGACCGTTAATCGATGCTTCCGGTATGACATTGCCATGATCATCCAGGTACATATCACGTGACGCTTGCAGCGGCGCACGTTCACGCCCGTCGATCATAACATCACGATCTTCTTCACTGAGATGCAACAGCCAGAAGCCGCCTCCGCCAATTCCCGATCCATATGGCTCCACAACTGCAAGTGTTGCGGTCACTGCAATAGCTGCATCAAAAGCATTGCCGCCTTTATTGAGGATTTCGATACCTGCATCGGTTGCCAGTGGATGCGCACTGACGACCGATGCCTGAGCGGAATTGGCCTTAAATGGAACAGCAACAGGAACTACGAAAAGAAACAGGTATAAAAAGACTCGCGTTATCCTGTCAGCAATGGTGATTCTTGCGTTCTTGATGAAAATGCGTCAGCTCCCTGTTATACGATTGTACTTCTCCATCAACTCCTCTTTTGTTTCCACATGATCAGGATCATGCGGTATACAGTCGACAGGGCACACTTCAACACACTGGGAAGTTTCATAGTGACCCACACACTCGGTACATAAATCGGGATCAATAACATAAATATCATCGCCCGGGCTGATAGCCTCGTTCGGACATTCAGGTTCACAGACATCACAATTGATGCATTCATCTGTAATATATAACGCCATAATACTTCTTGAAATCTCAGATATCAGATTAAACAGCAAGCCGGACAGCACCGGGTCAGATCTTATCGCCAATATTTGCAAGTTCTTCCACAACGGCTTTATGGACAAATTGCGACACATCGCCACCATGCAGGGCAATTTCCTTGACCAGTGATGCCGAGATAAAACTGGTTTCTTCTGCTGGCGTCATGAATACTGTTTCGATTGTGTTATCGAGCCTGCGATTCATGCTGGCCAGCTGCATTTCAAATTCAAAATCAGAAACTGCTCGCAAGCCACGTAAAATTACATTGGCATTCTGTTGTCGCGTAAAATCAACCAGCAGGTCAGAAAAGCCGCAAACCTCGACATTGTCAATACCGTCCAGAACTTTTTTAACCATATCAACCCTGCGGTCGAGATCAAACAAGGGCGTTTTTGCCGGGTTTTCAGCGATTGCAACAATCACACGATCAAATAACCGGGATGCTCTATGCACCAGGTCACTGTGGCCATTGGTAACAGGATCAAAGGTACCGGGATAGACTGCGATCACTGACATAAGTTTATTGTGCTCGGCTGAATAATTTATACACCACCTGACCCGCCGACTTCTGCTTCAGGCATTTCCAGTTGTCCGGAACAGAGATGTCTTTATCACCAGATGCATGTTCGATATATATCTTCGCATTTTCCGCCAGACATTTCCTGTCCTCCAGTAATCTGCAGCACGTTTCAAGCAGGCCGGCATTGTAAGGCGGATCCAGAAAAACAATATCGAAGCGACGCGTGTTCTGCCTGAGCCATGCCATCGAGTCAGCGACCACCAGCTGTATATTTTCTGCCTCGAGCAAGCCGATGTTGCACCTCAATGCTGAAGCGGCATCACGATGATGCTCTATCATCACAACTTCACCGGCACCGCGTGAAGCCGCTTCAAAACCCAATGCACCACTGCCGGCGAAACAGTCCAGACAGTGGCTGCCGGCCACATCGGCCTGTAGCCAGTTGAACAGTGTCTCCCTGACCCTGTCTGGTGTTGGCCTCAGATTTTCCTGATCAGGGAAGGTCAGCTTGCGACTTCTCCATTTACCGGCAATGATGCGCAACACACCCCGGGGCTTGCCACTCATCAGCCGCCATTGCCGACGATGACCGTCACCATTTTATCGACATCAATTCTGCGTTT
>JASFVM010000001.1:0-29113 GCA_050049835.1 Gammaproteobacteria bacterium | reverse complement strand
ATCAAGTGACCGGATTGCGCAACAGTAGCAGTCTCGCAGGATAAAGACTATCATGTGTTATCGAGAATTTTCCAACACGCGCATATGGAACTGGTCATCATCGTGGCTACAATTACAGCTTTCTTCAGTCATTTTATGATTGAGAAAGGTGTCGTTGCCAATACAGTGAGTGTGATCGTTGCTACCTTGATTACGTGGGCACTGGTACGTGTTCAGGCAGATAGCCTGGCCCAGGCATCGATCATGGACATATCCTTTGCCGCTGTGACCGCATTTGTTATATCGTTGATTGTTGGTCTTGTCTTTGCACAACATAAAAAATGTTCAAAATAGTTCATGCGCGACAGTGATTGTTTACATCGCTTTGCTCCTGAGCTGATAACAGGCCCATGTACAGGCAGGTAACCTGGATTGCCATACTGGCCGGCGTTTTTATCTGGTCAGCTATTGAACCGAAGGACAGGACTACCTGGTACCTCGAGATTTTCCCGGTAATCATAGGTGTTTTTGTGCTGGTGATTACATATCGCTCTTTCCGCTTAACGCCTTTGTTATATGTGCTGATATTGCTTCATTGCATTGTGTTACTGATTGGAGGGCATTACACCTACGCGGAAGTGCCCCTGTTCGATGATATGAAGATATGGTTTGGATTCGACCGCAACAATTTCGACAAGCTGGGTCACATCATGCAGGGTTTTGTCCCCGCGATGATTGCGAGAGAACTGATGATCAGGCTGGATATAATACGTGGCATTCATTGGCGGAATTTCTTCATTGTCTGTTTTTGCCTGGCACTCAGTGCACTGTATGAGCTGCTCGAGTGGTGGGTGGCGCTGCTCAGCGAAGAAGCGTCTGAGGCGTTTCTGGGCATGCAGGGGTATGAATGGGATACCCAGTCTGATATGTGGTACGCCCTGATGGGTGCTGTCGCTGCGCTGATGCTCCTCTCCAGGCTGCACGATCGTCAGCTGGCCAGGTATTTCTAGGCTGATGTGCCTGGTGGCATGAACAGGTCTGGCGGCGGCATACCCGGTCGTTTTCCGGTTGAGTCGAGGCTACTGCTGGGATCGCTGCTGATCACGGCTATCTGTCTGGGCGTCGGCCTGACGACACCGGTAATGACCCTTGAAAAGTTCTTCATCATTGATAATACATTTTCCATTGTTTCCGGGCTTGCCCGGATGCTGGAGGAAGAAAGGTACTTTCTTTTTGTCATCATTTTCCTGTTCAGTGTAGCGCTGCCGATGATCAAGCTGGGCGTGCTGTTCAGGTTATTGACCTCGCAGGCGGGAGATAATGAAACCTTGCGCCGTTACCTGCATCTGATGCATCAATATGGCAAATGGTCGATGCTGGATGTATTTGTCGTAGCGTTACTGGTCGTTGCTGTGAAACTCGGTGCTGTGGTCAGCGTCGAAACCCATTATGGTTTATATGCATTTGGTTCAGCGGTACTGTTGACGATGGTAATAACAGCACGTGTTATTTACCTTGCGGGAAAGATCGAACAGAATGAGCAGAAACATTAATCGGAAAGGATGTTATGAAGCAGGGGATTCGTCGGCTGGTTGCGGATGAAGAGTTTTATACTTCTGAAGGCTGCTATATCACTGAGATTTCAAATTCGCCGGACGACCCGGACGTTTCAATTGCACGTGCGTGTCTTGAGCCCGGCGTGACGACCCGGTGGCACCGGCTTCATGCTACAGCAGAGCGCTATGTTATTCTGCAGGGGCGCGGGCGTGTTGAAATCGGTGATCTTCAGCCGCAGGAGGTCAGCGCCGGTGATGTGGTGCTGATACCGCCGATGTGTCGCCAGCGCATTACCAACGCAGGTAAGGATGCGCTCGTATTTCTGGCAATCTGTACACCGAGATTTGCCAGCAGTGCCTATGAAGATGTGAACGATAATCCTGAGCATTTGTGAACGCGGAGGTGAGCGTGTTAGAGAAAAAACAGTTAGCACCTGGATTCGAGGCCCCGGACCAGAGTGAAAATATAATAAATCTTGAAGATTTTCGACATGATAAAAATGTCGTTCTTTATTTTTATCCCAGGGACGATACACCCGGTTGTACCATTGAAGCCAGGCAGTTCACCGCCCTGGCAAATGAATTCTCAGCGCTTGATACCGTCATAATCGGTGTCAGCAAAGATGATTGCGACAGCCACAAAGCGTTCATCACTAAATACGGCCTCGCTGTGAAATTGCTCGCGGATACCGACGGCGAATTGTGTGAACGCTATGGTGTCTGGCAGGAGAAAGAAAAAAACGGTGAAAAGAAGATGGGCATAGTGCGTTCTACCTTTATCATCAATAAAGAGGGTGTGCTTGAAGACGTAATGTATGGTGTCAATGCAGAAGGCCATGCACAGGATATACTCGAAAAAATCAAACAGCTATAAATGAACCGGTAAACATGAGTAACACACTGAAGTTTGAAAAAATCCGTCTGGTCCTGTTAGCGACAGTTGCTGCCTGGCTGGCAATGGCAACTACTTCGTGTGCCACCTCTCCGGAGGGGCGTTCGCAATTAAGGCTGTTGCCGGAAGATCAGATTGACAGCATGGGCGTGCAGAGCTTCGAGCAGATCAAACAGCAAACTGCAGAGACAACAGATCCACAAATTACGGCTTATATCCAGTGTATTGCCAATGCAATTATTCCTCAACTGGATGAGGACAATCAGCCTGCGTTATGGGAAGTGCGCGTTTTCGCGGACGATCAGGCTAATGCTTTTGCCTTGCCGGGCAATAAAATCGGCGTCTACGAAGGTCTGTTGCAATATGCAGTAAATCAGCACCAGGTGGCGACGGTTATGGGGCATGAACTGGCGCATGTTATAGCCCAGCATGGTAATGAAAGAGTCTCCGAACAACTGACGGCACAGGCCGGGCTCACGATTGCTGCCGTCGCGCTTGGATCCAGCAGCACCAGTGATGACAATAAAAAGCTGATACTCGCCGGCCTCGGGCTGGGTGTGCAATACGGTGTCATTCTGCCGTTCAGCCGGACTCACGAATCAGAAGCAGATTTAATCGGGCTGGACCTGATGGCCAGATCCGGTTTTGATCCGCGTGAGAGTGTGAAATTATGGCAGAACATGGCAAAAGCAGGCGCACAGCCGCCCGAATTTTTATCGACACACCCCTCAAGCTCGACGCGCATCAATGACCTGAATCAAAGAATGCCGCGTGCACTCGACACCTATAGCAAGGCGCAGGCGCAAAACAGGAAACCTGCCTGCCAGTTGTAGCCTGGTACGCTATCCTTGAAGTGTCGGCCTGTCAGAGCTTGCCTGATGACATTGCCCCGTGCGGACTAATGCAGGAACAGTGCAGCGTATGTTGAAACGTGCCTGCCTTTGAAGAATCTACCATCGAGTACATCTGATATGGCATTGGCGCCGGTCTGCGAACAGTGCAATGCTACCCATGCCACAACATGCTCGGGTATCGTTGAATCACAGACATGAATGCTGTCGATAATTCCCATGTGGCAGAAAAGATCATAGACATCTTCAGTCGTGGTGCCACAAGGCAAGTTTCTAACTTGTATGAACATGGTTTTAATAATACTTAAGTTATTTATATACCGCAAAAATCCGGATTTCTACGGAACCCCTCCGTAAAAAACATAGTACGCCCGAATCCTGATTACGCGCAATTGTTTTGACAGAACAAAAAGTTGACGCAGGTCAAGATTAAATCACTTTTATCATTATGGTTAAAACTCCGGTAGAATCAGAGTCTTAGTAAGGACAACCCTGTTTTAACCCGATGCGTCAGCAAATCCGCCTCACCCGGCAACGACTGTTCAAGCCAACTATCTGGAAAACCCGACTGATCTTCTGGGGTGGCGCCATACTGGTCGGTGTCGTTGCTGCAATATTTGCCCTGCTTGGCGAAAAAGGTGATCACTTTTATCGTGCTGTATACAGTGAAAATCCATGGTTCAGCTTTGCTATAACACCGCTCGGCCTGATGTTGATTGTATGGCTGACACGCAGGTTTTTCCCGGGCGCGGAAGGCAGTGGCATTCCGCAAACGCTGATTGCCATCGAAGGACGCGGTGGCAAGGAGCTGGCAGAGCAACTGCTCTCGTTCAGGATTGCCATCGGCAAGGTGTTGCTGACGTTGATGGGACTGTTTTCCGGTGCGTCAATTGGCCGTGAAGGACCCACTGTGCATCTTGGTGCGGCCATCATGTATTCGCTGGGGAGATATGTCCACCTGCCAGCATCTTACCTCGAACGAGGTTTGATCATGACTGGCGGCGGGGCAGGGATTGCAGCTGCCTTCAATACGCCCATTGCGGGTATTATCTTTGCAATTGAAGAAATGGCGCGTTCATTTGATCGTCGCAACAGCGACATGATTCTGCTGGGAGTCATCCTGGCGGGAATGATGGCAATCTATGTGCATCAGGACAACTACAACTATTACGGCACCTCACCGGTCCATCTTGATTTCAGCTGGGTATGGCTTGGCGTTGTTGTGTGCGGCATCGCTGGCGGCTTGCTGGGTGGCGGCTTCAGCTATGTGCTGATTCATGGCTCAAGAAAACTGCGTCCGCTGCTACAGCAGCACTACTTGCTGGTCGCCGGCGTCTGTGGATTGATCATTGCATCCATTGGCATATTAAGCGGTGGCCATGCATTTGGAACAGGTTACCTTGAGGCGAAGCAGATTGTTTCCTGTACCGGTTCTGCTGATTGTGC
The DNA here is from genome assembly GCA_050049835.1 of Gammaproteobacteria bacterium. Classification (GTDB taxonomy): domain Bacteria; phylum Pseudomonadota; class Gammaproteobacteria; order SZUA-229; family SZUA-229; genus JABDQW01. The sequence continues at coordinate 24,389 of JASFVM010000001.1, read as the reverse complement.
TGTAGAAACCGGGCTGATGTATCCAGTGTATAAAATACTGGCAACAGTTGCCTCATACCTCAGCGGCATCCCCGGTGGTATTTTTGCACCATCACTGGCAAGTGGTGCTGGACTCGGCAGTGGCCTTGCCGCACTGTTTCCACCGGAGCTGGCATCAACTATCGTCATCCTTGGCATGGTGGGTTATTTTTCGGGGGTGGTGCAGACGCCGATCACCGCTTTCGTGATCGTTATGGAGATGACCAACAACCAGGATCTGGTGCTCGCTCTGATGGCAACATCGTTAATTGCATCCGGAGCCTCGAAGCTGGTGTGCAAGAAACCGATTTACTATGCACTTGCCGAGAACTTCATGACCGCACGGCTGTTGGCGCAGGAAAAAAAGGATTAATTATTCACCACAGAGGCACAGAGACACAGAGTATTTTGTTGTTTTCTGTTGGAACGATTTAGTCGCGAACTTAAATTGCTAGTGGTTACAATCCTGGCGGTTTCAGTCATTATATTTCACTGTAAATAAAGCCAAGAAATCCTTATCTATTTAATTCGCGACTACATTCGCTCCTTCGAAATAAACAGTAATAAACCTCTGTGCCTCTGTGGTGAATGTTTTTCCTAGTCCCTGGATCTGCGCAGCAGCACATACACCGCGCCGGTGCCACCGTCTTTCGGCCGGGCACTGCAAAACGCCAGCACTTCATACGCTTGTCTTAGCCAGCGGTTGACCATCGGCTTGATCACGGGCCTGCTTTGGGAACGGAAGCCCTTGCCGTGGATGATGATGACATGCCGGTAGCCGTACTGCCGGCATTCTTGCAGGAAGTCGGCCAGCTGCAGGCGGGCCTGTTCGACCGTCAGACCGTGTAAATCCAGTATGGCATCAGCAGTCAGCTTGCCCCCGCGCAATTTCCTGATGACGGATTTCTGGGCGCCGCCGGCGCGCTCGAAATAAAGGTTTTCCGGGCATTGCTCTTCATACATGCCTGCGGTGAAGCGCTCACTGGTTTCAGCGGGCTCACACCCCGGGTGATGCCCGGGGGGCTTTCGCAGTGGTGGCTTGTGCCGGATTCTGTTATCGACTTTCAGTGGTGCCACGCCTTTCATTGCCTGCCGAAACAGATCATCGTCATCTTCATTATCTTGCTCTGAGTCGTCGTTCATGCGTCCGGATGCTGTATCATTAGTCTGTTGTAATTTATAGTCCAAGTTTAACGTGCATATCCTGCTGAGCAATGATGATGGCTATCGCGCCCCTGGTTTAGGTGCGATGGCTGAAACCCTTTCTGCAACTGATTCAGTCACCGTGGTGGCTCCTGAACGTGACCGCAGTGGTTCCAGTAATTCTTTAACCCTGGAGCGGCCGCTACGTGTTCATATCGGGGAGAACGGATATTATTTTGTAAATGGCACGCCGACGGACTGTGTGCATCTCGCTGTTACCGGCTTGCTCGATGAGGAGCCGGATATGGTTGTGTCCGGTATCAATGCCGGCGCCAATATGGGTGATGACGTGCTTTATTCGGGCACAGTGGCGGCAGCGATGGAAGGGCGCTTCCTCGGTTTTCCGGCGGTCGCGGTGTCCATGGCCAGTTATGACCCGCAGTATTATGAAACGGGCGTCAAGGCCATTTCGAGTATAATAGATCGTTTGCGCAACGGGCCCCTGCAGCAGAGGAATATTCTGAACGTCAACGTGCCCGATGTTCCCTGGAGTGAAATCAGGGGCATCAGAGTGACACGGTTGGGAAACCGGCACAAGTCAGAGGGTGTTATCAGGCAAACGGATCCGCGTGGCAACCCGATGTACTGGGTCGGTCCGCCGGGTGCCGCACAGGATGCGGGCGAGGGCACTGATTTTCATGCCGTTGAGCATAATTATATTTCAATAACGCCTTTGCAAATAGATTTGACCCGTTATGATAGCCTGCAATATCTGGACGACTGGCTGCATGGTCAATCATAAGTATCACGGCAACCGGTAACAGGCAGTACACACAGGCAGTATGAACAATCAATTTCAGGGCATAGGCATGACCTCGCAGCGTACCCGCGATCGACTGATCGAAAGGCTGCGTGCAAAAGGTATTCAGAATGAACGCGTGCTGCGAGTCATTCGTACTACGGCTCGCCATCTGTTTATTGACGAAGCCCTTGCGCACCGGGCCTATGAAGACAGTTCTCTGCCCATTGGTCAGGGTCAGACGATTTCACAACCCTATATTGTCGCACGCATGACCGAGCTTATTCTTGAGGACGGTGTTCCCGACAAGGTGCTTGAAGTCGGTACCGGCTCAGGTTACCAGTCAGCCGTGCTGGCCGGGCTGGTGCCGAAGGTTTACACGGTTGAACGTATTAACGGCCTGTTGATGCGCGCTCGTGAATGTCATCGCGCACTCAGACTGAGAAATATATATTCCAAGCACAGTGACGGCTCCTGGGGCTGGCCGGAAAATGCGCCATATCCGGCAATTATGGTGACAGCTGCCCCCGACCATGTGCCGGAGTCACTACTCGAGCAATTGAGCATCGGTGGCCGCATGGTGATACCGGTTGGCACCATCTCGGGCGAGCAGGCGCTCAAGCTGATTATTCGCACCGTGTCAGGCTATGAGGAGCAGACCTTGAGTGCGGTGCGTTTTGTGCCCCTGCTGGATGGATCTGTCAGGTGATATTCAAAGGCCTGTATGAGTGGACCATGCGCTGTGCAGCGCATCGCCATGCTGAGCGTTATCTCGCCAGCGTCAGCATCATCGAATCTATTTTTTTTCCGGTGCCGACCGCATTGATGGTGGCGCCGATGGCGGTGGCGCGGCCCGAACGTGCGCTGCGCATTGCGTTGATAGCAACCGTGACTTCTGTGTTCGGGGGCCTGTTCGGCTATGCGCTGGGTTATTATGCCATTGCAGCTATCGAACCCGTAATCGAGTCGGCAGGCTACTGGGAGAAATACATGACGGCTCAGGACTGGTTCGCCAGGTGGGGCTTCTGGGCTGTGATTGTCGCCGGCTTTTCACCCATACCCTTCAAGCTGTTCACGATTTCGGCCGGTGCTCTGTCGATGGCGATACCGCCCTTTCTGTTTGCATCATTAATTGGCAGGGCAGGGCACTTCTTTCTGGTGTCGTTTGCGATGGCCTGGGCTGGACCGAAACTTGAACCGGTTGTACGCAAGTACATCGAGTGGCTTGGCTGGTTGACGGTGATTGTACTGGTCGCATATGTTCTGGTGAAAATGAACCAGGGATCATGATTCGCGGACTGATTGCCAGCGTATTCCTGACAGCCTTGACTGCCTGTTCAAACCAGCGGTGGGACCCTGATGACTACCCGGTGAGATCAGGTGATACGATTTATTCTATTGCCTGGAAGTACGAACTCGATCCGTTCGAGCTCGCTCGCTGGAACAATCTCTCGAGCCCGTACAGGATCTATCCGGGTCAACGCCTGCAGATGAAGCCTGAGGACGCTGATGCAGTTTCATCGAGACCGGTAACGACATCGTCACGCAGTGCAAAGCCCAGGCCTGACTCTGTAACGGTCAGGAAGGGCGATACGCTTTACGCCATTGCTCAACGGTACAACATGTCGACCTGGCAGCTGGCATCGATCAACGGGCTCAGGTCACCCTATACCATCAAGCCGGGGCAGACACTGCGGCTCAGTTCCGCGAAAACCTACCGTTCACCGCCAACAACCCGAACGACAACCAGGGCGACAACCAGGACGACCACAACCACGCGCAAGCCGGCAACGGTATCCCTGCCGGATGACAACCGGAAGGTCAGCTGGCAATGGCCGGTTCATGGCAAGTTAATTACTACCTTCAAGAGTAACAAGACCGGCAGAAAAGGTATTGATATTGCGGGCAATGAAGGTAAGACGATCAAGGCTGCGGCGGCAGGCAAGGTGGTGTATAGCGGCAACGGCTTGATCAGTTATGGCAACCTGGTGATTATCAAGCATAACCGTAGCTATCTGAGTGCCTACGCACATAACCGCAAGTTACTGGTGAAAGAAGGCGACACCATCAAAGCAGGGCAGAAGATTGCTGAACTTGGCAGGACCGGTACAGATTCACCGCGATTACATTTCGAGATCAGGAAGAACGGCAAGCCGGTGAACCCGCTCAAGTACCTGCCCAGTAGTTGACAGTCAGTGCGCAAACCACATCATATTGTGGTTTAGTGCATTTATCTAAAAAAAATCTAAATATATGAAAAAAAATGCTTGATTCATAAAGACTTTTAATGCTATAAATTTTTCTAACTTAAGGAAGGAGTTAGGAAGGGGCCGTAAGTACATGGAAATAAAAGGATATTAAAATAACGTTTGAAAAGCCTTTTTCAGACGACACAAATATAAAAATAATAAAAAGTGATCCGGGTGAGGGTAAAATTATGAGAGAAGCCATTGCAGACGCAGGTGAGAGTATTGAAGGGCTCAGCATCGTGACACAAAGTGATCTTGAGCAGGATGACAGTATCGATCTTGACGATGTCGATGATATTGATATTGATGACGAGGAGGATACCCTTCCTCCGAAGAAAGCCAGTGCAACCACAAAGACTGGCGATGATATCGATGCCAAGGTCAACAGAAAAGAGCTGGATGCCACACGTCTTTATCTCAGGGAGATTGAAGGCTCACCCCTGTTAACCGCGGAAGAAGAAGTTTTCTACTCACGCCTGGCACTCAAGGGCGACATGGAAGCGCGCAAGAAGATGATCGAATGCAATCTTCGTCTGGTGGTAAAAATTTCCCGTCGTTATATGAACCGTGGTCTTGCGCTTCTCGATCTGATTGAGGAAGGAAATCTCGGTTTGATCAGGGCTGTTGAAAAATTCGATCCTGAAAAAGGCTTCCGCTTCTCCACCTATGCCACCTGGTGGATTCGCCAGACAATTGAACGTGCGTTGATGAACCAGACACGTACGATCCGTCTTCCCATCCATGTAATCAAGGAATTGAATGTCTATCTGCGCGCAGCACGCAAGCTGGAGCAGGAGATGGACAGAGAGCCGACAGCAGAAGATATCGCCAAAATGCTGAACAAGCCTGTTGCCGGTGTCGAAAAAATGCTGGGCCTGCGTGACCGTGTTACCTCGGTCGATGTGCCGGTCGGCAAGGAAAATGATCGCCCGCTGCTGGAAATCGTGGCTGATGACCGTATCCCGGCCCCACCGGAAATGTTGCAGAACGAAGACGTTATGTCGAACCTGGAAGTCTGGATGGGACAGCTGGAAGAAAAACAGCGCGAAGTACTGGTTCGCCGGTTCGGATTATATAACCATGAACGGACAACGCTGGAAGATGTCGGGCGTGAGCTTGGTGTTACCCGTGAACGTGTTCGCCAGATCCAGATGGACGCGCTGAAGCAGTTACGCAAGATTCTGGAAAACCAGGGCTTCACTGAACAGCTGTTGTTCCAGGAAGACTGATTTACCGGTAGTCAAGATTAAAGCCGGCCTGCATTTGCGGGCCGGCTTTTTTTTTGGCAGGTATCAGTCTTCAACTTCCAGATGCCAGACGCCATACGACAGACCCTAGTCCCTTATCCCCAGAATTATCCCTGCCACCACATTCCTGCCTTCTCCCAGAAGTATGTTGTAAGTGCGGCACGCAGCGGCACTGTCCATGATCTCGACGCCGATATTCTGCTCTATCAGACAGGCATAGTGCTCAACTGACGGGAACCTGAGTGTCTCACCGGTGCCAATCAGTACCAGCTCGGGCTGCATCGCCTGCAGGGGCTCCAGGTGCCGGGTGCGTAGTTCATCAATACGGGTTGGTGCCCAGTCTTCGATCAATTTTTCACGGGAGATGACAAAGCTGGCTGTTTTCGGGGCGCCATTGACAAGAATGACGCCTGTATCGTACCCGCTGACATAATAACCCTGATCGATTTTGTCTTCGCTGAATTTCATCCTCGTATTATACGACAGGGATGATATGCAGTAGAATGCGCTGCTTTAGTGAACCTGAAACCGGAGATTTCGTTGGAAGCTGTAAAGATTGGCCTGCTCGGGCTGGGAACAGTGGGTGGTGGTACTGCCACCGTTTTGCTGAGGAATGCGGACGAGATCCAGCGCCGTCTTGGACGCAGAATTGAAATTACGCATGTTGCCGGGCTGGGTATTGCCGAACAGAACATCGTGGATGCCAGCAAGGTCAAGCTGACTGAAGATGCCTTCGCAGTGGTTAACGATCCGGAAGTGCAGATCGTTGTCGAGCTGATTGGTGGTTATACACTGGCAAAAGAGCTTGTGCTGAAAGCTATTGAAAACGGCAAACATGTTGTGACTGCCAACAAGGCGTTGATAGCTACCCACGGCCAGGAAATCATGCAGGCTGCAACGGCCAGGGGTGTGAATGTCGCTTACGAGGCCTCAGTAGCCGGTGGCATCCCCATCATCAAGGCAGTACGCGAAGGTCTGGCCGCCAACAGGATCGAGTGGATCGCCGGCATCATCAACGGTACCGGTAATTTTATTCTGACCGAAATGCGTGACAAGGGCCGTGACTTTGCCGATGTGCTCAAGGAAGCCCAGGTGCTCGGTTATGCCGAAGCAGATCCGACATTTGATGTCGAAGGTATCGATGCTGCGCACAAACTGACCATTCTGGCATCTCTTGCTTATGGCATCGAGCTGCAGTTCGACAAGTGCTACACGGAAGGTATCAGCAAGATCACAACTGAAGATGTTACCTATGCCGGCGAGCTTGGCTACCGCATCAAGCATCTGGGTATTACCCGCAAGACTGACAGGGGTATAGAGTTGCGTGTTCATCCGACACTGATCCCGCACAAGCGTTTGATTGCAAACGTCGACGGTGTGATGAACGCGGTACTGGTACAGGGCGATGCAGTCGGGCCGACACTTTATTACGGTGCGGGCGCTGGCGCTGAACCGACGGCTTCAGCAGTGATTGCGGATATCATCGATACTGCGCGCACGATTGACATGGATGCAGACCACAAGCTGCCTTTGCTCGGCTTCAAGCCGGAAGCGATGTCTGATGTTCCGATTATGTCGATCGATGATGTTGATACCGCGTGTTACCTGCGTATGACAGCGCTCGACAAGCCAGGCGTACTTGCCGAAGTATCGGAAATATTCGCCAATCACAATATCAGTCTTGAAGCTGTCCTGCAGAAAGAGCCGGCCAAAGGCGCAGACAGGGTGCACCTGGTATTGCTGACACAGAAAGTAAAGGAGAGCAATCTCAATACAGCTATCGCCGAGGTGGAGAGCCTGGACGAGATCGATGGCAGCGTTGCGCGTATACGGCTTGAACATCTCGGGTGAAAAACAGGCACCAGGGACGAGTGAAAAGGGGGGTGTAGTGGTCTTGACCTGATCGCACAAACATTGTCAGGTTTTCCATCGTCAACATATCCCTGTGCCACAGGTTTAAATACTGTCATCCCGCTGAGTCGCAGAGTACGCAGAGCTAGCATATGTTTTACCTGATGAGGCGCATATTGAACTGGCCTCCCTCTGCTTTCCCGGCGTCTCCGCGAGAGCATATGCTGTACCAGATATTTTAACTGGATACAGTACTGTAGCCCGGATGAAGTGAAACGTAATCCGGGTTAACAGTATCGGTATTAACAGGCTTTCCCGGATTTCACTTCGTTACATCCGGGCTACAAGCTTCATAAATCTTTATGTGCTTTGCGCCCTGGCGTCTTTGCGTTGAAAAAAATATAACGTTACAGAAAAGAAAGTATCTCTGCTTCGATCCTGTCTTTCTCGATAATACTTTTCTGCGCGATTTCCTTGTCAAACAGTTCGCTGATCATCGGTGGTATTGAAATACCGGCCTCTGTTGCGATCGATTTGAGGGCATCGCTATCGCGTGCATCAACTTCTCCAGTCAGGGCGTTGGCAATCACCGGTGAAAACTTGGTCCATTCGGCCGTTGAGTAGACAATCGTCTTGAGCGGTTTGTCACGGCACGTCTTATAGGGCTTGAAACACGTTGCCGTGTGCGGATCCATCAGGTAGCCTTTTGCAAAGGTTTCCTTGATGAATGCCTTGCCTTCATGGTCTTCACAAAAATCAGCAGCAAAAAAAGACAGTATCTGCTGATGCTCAATCGCGGTAAGTTCATAGCATTTTTCAGTGTCCAGTTTTTGCATGAGTTCTTTTGTGCGTTCAGGGCCGAAAAGATCAAACAGTATGCGTTCTATATTTGATGACTTGAGGATGTCCATCGCGGGTGAGGTCGTCGGCACCACTTCAAGTGTTCTCAGGTCATAAGTACCCGTGTTAATGAAGCGGGTCAGGATGTTGTTCTTGTTGGAGGCAATCAGGATCTTCTCAACGGGCAGGCCCATTTTCAGTGCATAGTAGCCGCCAAGGGCATTGCCGAAGTTGCCACTCGGGACATCCAGATAAACTTTTTCACCCATTGTGATCGCATGCTGACGTACCAGTTCCAGGTAGGAATGCACGTGATAGATCGTCTGGAAGATGATGCGTCCGAAATTGACCGAGTTTGCTGCAGAAAGATGTATGTTTTTTTCTTTCAGCGTTTTTCTGAAACTGGCGGAAGCCAGCAGGCTCTTCAATGCGTGTTGTGTGTCATCAAAATCACCTTTGACGCCGATAACTTTCAGGTTGCTGGCATTTTCCGTGACCATTTGCAAACGTTGCACATCGGAGGTGCCGCCGACGGGGTACATACAGGCGACCTGTACATTGGCCTTGTTCTTGAAGGTTTCCAGTGCGGCGGGTCCGGTATCACCGGAAGTGGCGGCAAGAATAAGATAATGCTCATTGCGGTTTTGCGCTATTGATGACAGTACGATACCAAAGGGTTGCAGTGCCATGTCCTTGAACGCACGCGTCGGCCCATGATAGAGCTCACTGATGTAGAGATCATCAAGCACCCTGACGACAGGAACCGGATTCGACGGGTCATCAAACCTGTCATAGAGGTCGAGAGCCTGGTCGATAATTGCAGCGTCGATATCCACTTCAAAGGCGGCGAGAATTGCCCGTGCCAGCGTTTTATAGTCGGACTCGATGTGTTCTGATAAGAACGGCTCGCCCAGTACGGGAAGCGATTCCGGGGAATACAACCCGCCAAAAGAGGATATGGGGGTCAGTATGGCCTCGGAGAAGCTTACGCTCCCGGGGTGACGGCCATCATTCCCGCGTGTTTCTATGAATTTCATTGTCGGTCCAGAGAAAGTTTGCCGAATTATATCGAATTTCAACTGCCACGTACCAGCATCCGTATGCTGAACCCGGTAAAGGCGCGGCGCAGTTCCCGTTGAGAATTTGTAGTAAGCTCAACGCATTGACGGGAGTCCGGGGCGATATCGCCTGAAGGCGCCTGGCTGGCATCTGATGCAGCGACAAAGGCAAATTATCACTATGGATAACATCATCCTTGAACTTGTGCTGATTTTTGCAGGCGCTGCAATTCTTGCAACACTTTTTCTGTACCTGAAGCAGCCGATTATCCTTGCCTATATCGTGCTTGGTGTTGCCATAGGACCATCAGGTCTCGGTTTGATCAACAACCCTCATCACATCGAGCAGTTGTCCGAAGTTGGTATTATTCTGTTACTGTTTCTGATCGGGCTGAATCTGAGGCCCGACAGAATGACAGGCCTGTTCGCCAAAACCAGTATGCTGACCCTGGTCACTTCATCTGTCTTCATGATACTGGTTATGCTGGCAGCAATGTTGATGGGCTTTACCGTGTTGCATAGCCTGGTTATCGGCGCTGCGCTGATATTCTCGAGCACGATCATCGGCTTGAAGCTCATACCGACGACGACGCTACACCACAAGCACCGCGGTGAAATGATGGTGAGCGTGCTGTTGCTGCAGGACATACTCGCAATCGTCGTCATCCTGCTGATATCCGGTGGTCAGGAGAGCAATATACCGTTAACGATTTCGTTGCTGTTACTGAAACTGGTAGCTTTAACAGCTATTTCTTTTTATGTTGTCAAATATGTCATCACCGCGTTATACATCAAGTTTGATACCATTCGCGAACACACGTTCCTGATGTCACTGGGATGGGGCCTGATGGTTGCAGGTGCCGCTGAGTATTTTGGCCTGTCGTTTGAAATGGGCGCATTTGTCGCAGGCGTCTCGATAGCTACCTTGCCGATAGCACTGGTTATAGCTGAAGAACTGAAGCCGCTGAGAGACTTTTTTCTTATCCTGTTTTTCTTCTCTATCGGCGCGCAATTTGATTTGCTGGCGATGCAGGATATTATTCTTCCCGGTATTGCCATTGCTGTCCTTGTCATCATCATCAAGCCGATTGTATATCGTTGGGGATTCAACATCACCGGTGAGAAAGACTACATATCGAAAGAACTTGGCATACGACTGGGTCAGGCCAGCGAGTTCTCTCTGCTGGTGGCCTACAGTGCCCAGCATGCGGGTGTGATCGACCAGAGGACAAGCTACCTCATCCAGACAGTTGTCGTGCTCACTTTTGTTATATCGACATACTGGGTTATCAATAAATACCCGACGCCCATCTCCAGTGAAGCCAGCCAGCGTCGTGACTAGCCCACATTTCTCACCGGACGGCCAATGGCTGGTTCATAAGCATTTGATGTCAATGAAAAATGTTCAGCATTACAACAGGGTGCAACGATGACACGCTGTAACCGCCCTTGTCCGCCCGGTGAGAAATGCGGGCTAGATATCAGCTGCTGTTATCGATATACCACCGGTAAGGGTTCAAATGGCCCGAGGTAGTGGCGCTTCCACCAGTTGCCGGTCGTATTATGTTCATCGATATCAGTAAATTTGTATTCATAAGCCCGTACCCTGATTGCGACCGGTGGTGCCGCAGGGAAGGGATTATGCTCGAGCATGGCGATAACGCTCGGTGAATTATCCAGCAGGGCATCAAGGAAGTTTTCAAACCAGTCGGTAAAAACAGGATGAAGGGGCACAAACCATACCATCCAGTCCAGGCGGGGCTGATGTGGAATAACAACATAAAGCGGTTTATTAAGTGCTCCCGGTTTATATTTGAAAGAATATGGCAGCCAGGTATGGCCGTCCGCGGTACCCTCGATAATCAATTCAACGCGTTGCTGGTTAACTGTTGGAAAAACATGATAGTTGTTTGCCAGTGACCAGCGTTCGATGTAGTCAAGAACATGCCCCGCGTTGCCCCTGATCCTGCTACCCGAGGCCATTTCCCATAATTGAACACTGCTGGTTACCAGGATTATCGCAGCAAACACGTACGAGACAGGCCTGGAATAAGCCGGTATGCTGGTAACCTGTTTCTGTTGCAGCAACCAGTTGCACAGCCGGTCTGGTATAACGCGGGCGATCGCTTTATCATCAAACAGGAACAGGCAGAGTATGATGGTCAATATGTTGAACCAGTTGTGGTTGCTGGTGAGTATGATCAGCACTTGCAGCAGCAGGGTTAACCAGGCGGCAATAAAACGATATCTGCGCGCCATGAACATCATGAACGGGACAACGAGTTCAATAAACAATGTCGCAGCCGTCGCAAGAATCAGTATCCATTCAGGCAACTGATGTGCATACCAGGCACCAACATGCGGAAGCGGCTGTGTTTCAAAGTAGAAAGTCAGTGCAGACAGTCCCGCCCAGCCGGGGTCGTTGCTGAGTATCTTTGATAACCCTGACATGAATCTGAGTCTGAATAATAACCAGCGGAACAGGAAAATGATGATGCGTGAATTCGGCGTCAGGAAAATCGCGAGAAAACCTGCCTCTATCAGCAGGTAATCCCACTGGAAATTCATGAAGGTCTGGCCGGCGTGGTATAGCGAGAGATAGAGCAGATACAGGGCTATCAGAGAGAACCGTGTTTTATAGTTGAGTAGAAGCAGAACCGAAAAAGCGCATCCCAGCCATGTTGCCGCGGTTAATGCGGTGTCTCCGGCGTTAATCCAGAAAACTGTCGGAAAGGCAAGATAGCGTTTCCAGCCGAATTCGGTGGTGGCGTTTTCGAGCAGATGCGTGAGTGGCAGGATGCCATCCTGGCCGGCAAGAGCCACGATCTGGCTGGAAAGGGAGGCAAAGGCGATAAAATAGACCAGGGCCAGCAGCTTGATAAACAGTGCCGAGACCAGTTCGTAGGTATTTTCCTGTTGCATGCTTTCAGTTTTGTTATCGACTTGCAGCCACTATACCAGCAGGATCGGCTTCCTTCACCCTGATTTGCAGCTGCTCATAGTGCGATGCTGATGGTTCACCACAGGGGCACAGGGAATGCCACTTATGGTTATAACCCTTTTTTTTCACCACAGAGGCACAGAGAACACAGAGAAAATATTCTATGTTGTAAACATAAATCCTTTTGAGCGTACCAGACACACAGGTTGTTACTGTTTATTTCGTAGGAGCGACATCAGTCGCGAATGATATCTATAGGTGTATTTAGCCTTCATCATTTTGTCCACGAAGTGAAATGATTGGCTGAAAAAGCTAACTGCTATAGCTCGCGACTGATGTCGCTCCTGTAGAAAACAACAAAAGTCTCTGTGCCCTCTGTGCCTCTGTGGTGAAATAAAAACCAGGTCACAGATACCTGTTCAGGTATTCTATAAATCGCGCACGCGGTATCATTTCCGCACCCATCCGTTCCATATGACTGGAATAGACCTGTACATCGATGAGTTTTGGTTTCACGTTATTGCATAAATACACGAGCGCAACTTTGGATGCATCGTTTTGTTTGCTGAACATGGATTCGCCGAAAAACATTTCGCCAAGCGCAATTCCATAGAGACCGCCGACAAGCTCATCATCATGCCAGCATTCGATCGAATGCGCATAGCCTAGTTCGTGCATCCGGCAGTAGGCTTCGAGCATGTTGTGTGTAATCCAGGTGCCGGCATCATCCTTGCGCGGTTTGGCGCAGTTGAGCATGACTTCGCGAAAAGCCGTATCCTGCCTGATGCCAAACACTTTTTTGTTGAGTGTTTTTTTCAGGCTGCGCGAAATCTTCAGTTTTTCTGGAAACAGCACGAAACGCGGGTCGGGTGACCACCACAGGACAGGCTGGCCTTCGGAATACCAGGGAAAGATACCGTGCCGATATGCTTTCAGCAGGATCTCGGGTGACAGCGAACCGCCGGCCGCCAGCAAGCCATCCGGATCAGAGAGTGCCTGTGCAACCGGTGGAAATTCGTAATCGTTATCTTCGAGCCATACGATTGAAGACATCGGTGTATTTAAAAATTAAATCTGAATACATTGGTCTTCGGTTTGGCCAGCTCGTTTTCATTCATGAAAGTGTTATCGAGTGTCGGATCGCTGCGCCGGTCGTAATCAACATGCGGCAGTACTTCTCTGCGTAAGCGGCCCTGATGTATAAGGTCTCCCTGACCCTTGCGCCAGCCGTTGTCATCCTCCGGTGTGGTACGCCATGTCGTGTGTTCATCGTAGATCACATCGGACAGGGGGGTACGATAGTACTCGGGTAGCTCAAGGTAGCCCTGGCTGCCGGCAATGACTACTGCACTGAACATCATCAGCGGCATCAGCCAGAAATAAAACGGGCTGTTATATTCAGTGGTATTGACTGGCAGCGTCATTATCTAGTCACTGATTTTGCGGCGCCATTTCAGTGACTTGAACCAGTAACCATGGGTACTTTTTATCCAGTTATCTGCTTCGTGCGCGGTGATCCATGAATTCAGATAGGCCAGCATTTCAGGGTTATACCGGTTGATAGCAAAAGCCTCTTTGGTCACCAGCAGTGGTTTATCCAGTGGCAGGTCGACATCATCAGGATGGTTCAGCGCAACGAATCGCGGCGTCGGTGCTGATGCAACAAAGGCATGGACGGTACCATTCACTACGGCGTCCGTTGCTTCCTTGTTGTCCTTGTAGCTGTCCAGCCTGGCGCGCGGGAACACCTTGGGCACCAGGCTTTCCGAGACAGTGCCCTTGACGACGCCGATATAGACCTTGCTGTCATTAAGGTCCTTGATGCTGGTGAAATCCTTGGTCAGTTTGAGGTTCGATACCAGGTTATAGCCGGAGCTGGAATACGGGTTACTGAAGCGTATTTGCAAACCGCGTTTCGGTGTTATCGATATGCCGGAGGCAATGATATCAACTTCCTTGTCGAGCAGTGCCGGTATCAGCTTGTTCCATTCGTATTCCCTGAATACCGGCTTTACGCCCATGTCCGATGCCAGTTGTTTGGCGACGTCTATTTCAAAGCCTATATATTTCCCGTCCTTGTCTTTCATCACCCAGGGCGCCATGATCGATATGCCGACTCTGATTTCACCTTTTTTGATTATCCGGTCGAAAACATCATCAGCTGCGGCGAACGAGGTGCCGCCTGTGGCAAGCAGGAGCAACAGTGATAGCAGTAAGCGGGTGAACAGTTTCATGTGAGTTTCCAGTGGCGCTGAATAGTGGTGTGTCAAGGAAGCAATCCTATGTAAGCTCAATGCGCAATTCAAGTGTTGTGGTGATTTATTTATTGTCAGTCACGGTTTTCACTTGAGTTTTGTCTGAAAGGCTGGCTGGCAATAAGTTGTTGATAATAGTCATCCATTGCTGCCGCTTCGTACTCCAGGTGCTGGTGGATGGCATTGCGGAAACCCTCATGTGCGATCCAGTGGGCCGAGCATGTGCGCGTCGGCAAGAAGCCACGGGCGATTTTGTGCTCGCCCTGGGCACCGGGTTCAAAACGCTTCAACCGATGCCTGATGCAGTACTCGATACCTGCGTAATAACAGACTTCGAAATGCAGGCTGTCGTAATCTTCGTAGCAACCCCAGTGTCTGCCATAGAGGGTATCATTGCTTTCGAAGCAGATTGCACCGGCCACGATGCTTGCATCATGTCGTGCAAAAATCGCGCGCAGCCGATGTGACATTGCCTGAAAAAATTCAAGCGACAGCGTGGGTGTACCGGACTTCTTCAAAAAGGTGATGCGGTAAAAATCATACAGTGTTTGCCAGAGTTCATCTGTTAGATCATCACCATGAATGATCTCTGTGGTTATGTCTGCTTCGGTTACTTTCCTGCGTTCGCGTCGAATGTTTTTGCGTTTTTTACTGCTGAGCTCGGCAAGGAAGTGATCGAAACTTTCATAATCATTGTTTGACCAGTGATACTGAAAATCACTGCGCAGCAGCATGCCGGCCTGTTGCAGTTGTGCGCGGTCATCGTCGTCAACAAACAGCCAGTGCGCGGTGGACAGCTGGTTTGCGTTAACTGTTTCAACAGCGGCCTGTATCAGTTGCTGTTTTACGGCTGCACTGTTGTCGTTTTCTGCGGCCAGCAGCCGGGGACCGAACGCCGGTGTAAAAGGTGCAGCGATGACGAGTTTGGGATAGTACTCCAGCCCGTTTCTGTGATAGGCATCAGCCCATGCCCAGTCGAAAACAAATTCACCGTAGGAATTGTTCTTGATATAGGCGGGGCAGGCGCCAACAAGTTTGCCATCATCATAGGCAGCAATATGGTGTGACTGCCATCCCCATGGTTCCAGACAGTTATGTTTTTCCAGTGCGAAAAGAAAATCATGCTGCACAAACGGATTGTCGGTCGCGGCGATTGCGTCCCAGTCGTGTTGGGCGATATCAGCCAGCGATGAAACTGTGGTCAGCTTCATGAAGTCGGTTCAGCTGCGAGTATCAGGCGCTCTTGCAGGCGAGATCATCGAGATACTTTTCGGCATCAAGTGCCGCCATGCAACCGGCGCCGGCAGAAGTAACGGCCTGGCGATAGACATGGTCCATGACGTCACCGGCAGCAAATACACCGGGTACACTGGTAGCTGTGGCATTACCGTCAGTACCGCTCTGTACCTTGATATAGCCATTATGCATTTCAAGCTGATCCTCGAAGATGTCCGTATTCGGTTTGTGGCCGATGGCAATGAACACTCCGGAGACTTCGATATCTGTAGTCGAGTCGTCTTTCACATTCTTGATGCGGATGCCGGTGACACCACTGTCATCTCCGAGCACCTCTTCCAGCACGCTGTCCCAGGCCATGTTGATGTTGCCTTTCTCGGCCTTGTTCAGCAGATGGTCCTGCAGGATTTTTTCCGCACGCAAGGCATCACGACGATGGACCACGGTAACTTCTGCTGCAATATTGGACAGATACAGTGCTTCTTCAACGGCCGTATTGCCGCCGCCGATAACAGCGACTTTCTGTCCCTTGTAGAAAAAGCCGTCACAGGTGGCGCAGGCAGAGACACCTTTGCCCATGAACGCTTTTTCCGATTCGAGGCCGAGATACATGGCGCTGGCGCCGGTGGCAATAATCAGTGCATCGCAGGTGAATTCGTTGGAGTCACCGGTCAGCCTGAACGGTCGATCGTCAAGTTTCACCGTATTGATGTGGTCAAAAATAATTTCTGTGCCGAAACGCTCGGCATGTTTCTGCATGCGTTCCATCAATTCAGGTCCCTGAACGCCTTCATTGTCCCCGGGCCAGTTGTCAACATCGGTTGTGGTTGTCAGCTGGCCACCCATTTCCATGCCGGTAACGAGAACGGGATTGAGGTTGGCACGGGAGGCATAGACAGCAGCAGTGTAACCTGCAGGTCCGGAGCCAAGAATTAGTAGTTGACAGTGTTTGGTTTCGCTCATGTAATGTCTCCGGTAAGCGGTCAGGTTATCAGGCACTCAATTTTAGGCAGCATATATTAGCAAAAGTTTATGAATCCCGTGACAAACCGCTTGTCATAATTACACATTGCATGACTGGAGACAGAATGAATACCGGAATTCCAAAGGAGATTATGTACGGTGAGGGACGTGTGGCACTGGTTCCCGGCGATTGCCAGGTACTGACCTCGGCCGGGCACAGAGTGTACATGGAAACAGGCGCGGGTGCTGGCAGCGGCTATAGCGATCTGGATTACCGCAATGCCGGTGTCGAAATCGTCGATGACAAGGCAACACTGTTCAAGGCAGCAGAGCTGATCGTCAAGGTCAAACAGCCGCTCGAGGAAGGACTTGAATACCTGCACGGCAAGCACTGTGTTTTCAGTTTTCTGCACCTGGCACCCCAGCCGGTGCTGACCCGGCAGTTGTGTGATATCGGCCTCACTGCAATCGCCTTTGAAGCGGTGGTCGATGCCAGTGGTGCGCGGCCATTGCTGGCGCCAATGAGCAAGATTGCCGGTCGGCTGGCGGTGATTGGCGGTGCCGGTTACCTGTTCCAGAACAATGGCGGCAAGGGTATTTTGCTGGGCGGCATCGATTCGACAGACTGTGGCAGTGTCGTGGTGATGGGAGCCGGTGTTGCCGGCGAGCACGCCGTCGGGGCCGCGGCTTCACTGGGCGCCGACATTACCGTATTTGATCTCGACCAGGACCGTCTGACACGGCTCGAGTCACGCTACCACAATTGCAGGGGTATGCTGTCAACTGAAGAGAATGTAGCAGAAGCCATCAGCGCTGCAGACCTGGTAGTCAGTGCTGTCATGGTGGCGGGCAGGCGTGCACCGGTAGTTATCAGGGAAAACATGATCGAGGCAATGTCGGCCGGAAGCGTCATCGTGGATATCGCGATTGACCAGGGCGGCAGTGTCGAAAACGTTCACGCCACCAGCTACGAGCAGCCGGTTTATATGCATAGTGATGTGCTTTTCGAGGCAGTACCGAACATGCCGGGTGCCGTGCCGAGAACGGCATCGCAGGCGCTTTCAGCCGCTGTTTTACCGTATGTTATTGAATTGCTTGAAAAAGGGGTGGATGACAGCAGCCTGAAGGCGGCCATGGCCGTGCGCGATGGTGATGTCGTTGACCCTGTATTGAAGGAGGAACTGGGTTTATAATGACCGCAGTGCCGTATTGGTCGTTACTGAAAAAGAATCAGGACAGTTTGTTTGGCTCAAGCACGCCCTAAAAAAATAACAACAACAGGTAGTCCGGGCCTGACCACGCATATCCAGCATGGTTTGCGCGAAGGCGCCATGCTTGTACTCATTGCGCTGGCGCTGTTCTTCCTGACCGCGCTGGTGACCTATAATCCTGCCGATCCCGGCTGGTCTTACACCGGTTCCCGTAACGGCATTGATAATGCCGCCGGCGTTGTCGGCGCCTGGTTTGCCGATGTGCTGTTCAGCCTGTTTGGCTACCTTGCCTACCTGCTGCCGGTGATGATCGCTTACAGCGGCTGGCTGGTGATGCGTGGCGTAAACAACGATGCCAGCAGTGCAGATATCAATTACCGTGTACTCGGCCTGCGTTGGGCCGGTTTCCTCGTTACCCTGGCGGCCGGTTGTGCGCTGACCAGCCTGCACTTCATCGTGCCGCCTGAAACGCTACCGCTGGATGGTGGCGGTATCCTCGGACAATGGCTGGGTGATGGTCTTGCCGGTGTGCTTGGTCTGCTCGGCTCGACCATGATACTGCTTGCCGTACTGCTCGCCGGCATCACGTTGTTTACCGGTCTGTCCTGGTTCAGTGTCATCGATATGGTCGGTGCATTTTGCTTTATAGCCTATGACTGGATCAGCAACCGGCTGGTGGCGCTGATCGAGTATCTGCAGGAGCGCAAGGCAGGTGAAGAGGCGCGGCAGCATCGCAGCGAAGTGCTTGAAGCCGACAGACAGAAAACAGCCGTACGCAAGGCCAAGGGCGGCAGCAAGGTGCGCATCGAACCGGTTGTCAAGCAAGTCGAGATTTCCGAGCGCCTTGACCGGGAAAAGCAGATCGCCCTGTTCGATACCCATACCGACACTGAATTGCCGCCGCTACGCCTGCTCGACAAACCGCAACCTTCGGAGAAGGGTTTTACCAAGGACGCACTGGAGGCGCTGTCGCGACTGGTTGAAATCAAGCTGGCTGATTTCGGTGTTGAAGTCGAAGTGGTGGCAGTCCATCCGGGCCCCGTTGTTACGCGTTTCGAGATGCAGCCGGCTCCCGGGGTAAAGGCGAGCAAGATTACCGCGTTATCAAGAGACCTGGCGCGTTCGCTGTCTGTGGTCAGCGTGCTGGTTGTTGAAGTTATACCGGGTAAAACGGTCGTCGGCCTGGAAATTCCCAATGAGCAGCGTGAACTGGTATCGCTCAGCGAGATCCTGATGTCCAGGGAGTATGACAAGTCAACCTCGCCGCTGACGCTCGGGCTCGGCAAGGATATTTCAGGCAAGCCGGTGGTGGCTGACCTCGCGCGTATGCCTCATCTGCTGGTGGCCGGTACCACAGGTTCGGGTAAATCGGTGTGTGTCAATGCCTTACTGATGAGCATGCTCTACAAGAGCAAGCCCAGCGAAGTGCGTATGATCCTGATCGATCCGAAAATGCTCGAGTTGAATGTCTATGAAGGCATCCCGCATCTGCTGGCACCGGTGGTAACGGACATGAAGGAAGCGGCAAATGCCTTACGCTGGTGTGTGGCTGAAATGGAAACCCGTTATGAGTTAATGGCCGCACTCGGGGTCAGAAACATCTCCGGCTATAACCGTAAGGTCAAGGAAGCGGCAGACAAGGGCAAGCCGCTGGAAGACCCGTTATTCGACCCTGACCATGCTGCCCCAGGGGCCCAGCCGGCCGAGTTGAAGCCCTTGCCCTATATCGTGGTCGTCGTTGACGAGTTCGCCGACCTGTTCATGGTCGTGGGCAAGAAGATAGAGGAGCTGATTGCAAGGCTGGCGCAGAAAGCACGTGCATCCGGGATTCACCTGATTCTGGCAACACAGAGGCCATCGGTTGATGTTATCACCGGCCTGATCAAATCCAACATACCAAGTCGAATTGCATTCCAGGTGTCATCAAGGGTGGACTCGCGAACCATCCTTGATCAGATGGGTGCCGAGCAGTTGCTGGGACACGGCGACATGCTGTTTATGGAAGTTGGCAGCAACCTGCCTACGCGCGTTCACGGTGCATTTGTCGCTGACCATGAAGTGCATAATGTGGCGGAACATCTGAAACGTTCGAGCGAGCCCGATTATGTCGAGGATGTACTCAAGGAAAATACGTCAACCGTCCTGCCCGGTGAAAAACCGGTCAATGGTTCCGGGGAAGAAGCCGATGCCCTCTATGACGAGGCTGTCATGATCGTGACCGAGACACGCAAAGCTTCGATTTCATATGTACAAAGACGCTTGAAGATCGGTTATAACCGGGCAGCGCGGATGATCGAGGAAATGGAAGCAGCCGGTGTTGTCAGTGCGATGCAATCTAACGGCAGTCGGGAAGTGTTGGCGCCGCCACCGCCCGATGCCGGGTAAACACGCATCCTGTGCCGGCTCTAGAACACTCTTTAATCTTGAACGAAATCGCTGGTCAGTCGTCAGATAAACATCCGCTGCATTAAGCTTGTATATGAAACCAATCTCGTTATTCCTTTTTGTCACACTGTTCAGCAGCTTGTCATTCGCCGGCGAGGGCAGGGCTTTGCTCGACAGGTTCCTGACTGAAACCCAAACCATGTCGGCGAATTTCAAACAGACGCTGAAAGCCAGCGACGGCAAATTGTTACAGGAATCAACCGGCGAGTTCTACCTGCAGCGGCCGGGCAGGTTTCGCTGGAACTACACCGAGCCGTATCCGCAGGAAATTGTTTCGGACGGGGATAATGTCTGGATTTTCGATGTCGACCTCGAGCAGGTGACAGTGCAGAAACAGGACCAGGGCCATAACAATACGCCGATGGCATTGTTGCAAAACCGGCAGGATCTTGAAGATGCGTTTGAGATACATGAACGCGGTTCTGACTCAGGCCTGCATCGCATAGAACTGCTGAATAAAAAAAATGATGCTGATTTTGATCGCGTAATGATTGGTCTGGATCAGAAGGGACTGCGCTTCTTGCAGTTACATGATCAATTCGAACAGACCACCTTTATCTATTTCACTGAACTGCGCACCAACCCCGAGCTTGACGGATCGATCTTCGAATTCATACCGCCGGAGGGTGTTGACGTTTTTGGTGGATCATAGGTCATAATGGCTACAGCCAAATCCAGCGCAGTAAACCAGGTATATGCGCCGCTGGCAGACCGGATGCGGCCGCAAGTGCTGGACGATTTTATCGGCCAGCGGCATATGCTGGGTGAAGGCTCGGATAACAGCGGTGCCTTGCGTCAGGCAATAGAATCCGGAACGCTGCATTCGATGGTGTTCTGGGGCCCTCCCGGTACGGGGAAAACGACACTGGCCCGCATCATTGCCAACAGCGCCGATGCGCAGTTCCTCAGTATTTCCGCCGTGTTATCCGGTGTCAAGGATATCCGCGCAGCGGTAGACAAAGCAAAGCAGGAACAGGCCTACGGCAAGGCAACGATCCTGTTCGTCGACGAGGTGCATCGCTTTAACAAGTCCCAGCAGGACGCCTTTTTGCCTTACGTCGAAGACGGCACGATTTTCTTTATCGGCGCTACCACGGAGAATCCCTCGTTCGAACTGAACAACGCGTTGCTCTCACGGGTGAAAACATACGTGTTGAAGAGTCTCGAAGAGGACGACATTGCGCAACTGCTGAAACGGGCCATTACTGACGGGGAAGCGGGGCTGGGCGACCGTCATCTCAGTGTTGATGATGAGCAAATCAATCAAATAGCATCGATTGCTGATGGCGATGCCCGGCGCGCCCTCAATATGCTCGAAATCGCGGCAGATCTTGCTGCTGGTGATAATGTGATTACGGCCAAAATCGTGCAGGATGTTACTTCACAGAGCTTTCGACGTTTCGATAAAGGCGGCGATCTTTTCTATGATCAGATTTCCGCCTTACATAAATCAGTCCGGGGCAGTAATCCTGATGCCGCTTTATACTGGTTCGCGCGCATGCTTGATGGCGGTTGTGATCCCAGGTATATCGCGCGCCGCGTAGTGCGTATGGCATCCGAGGATATTGGTAATGCTGATCCCAGGGGCCTGGAGATTGCGCTCAATGCCTGGAATACCTATGAGCGTCTCGGAAGCCCCGAAGGTGAGCTGGCAGTTGCCCAGGCGATTACCTATATGGCATCAACCGCGAAAAGTAACGCGGTATATACCGCGTTTGGTCAGGCTATGAGGGATGCGCGTGAACTTGGAACCCTGGAAGTGCCCCTGCACATACGCAATGCACCGACGCGCCTGATGAAGGATCTCGGTCATGGTAAGGATTACCGCTATGCCCATGATGAGGAAGATGCGTTTGCCGCCGGCGAAACCTATTTCCCGGATGCGATGGATGAAAAAATCTACTATCACCCGGTCAAGCGCGGGCTTGAAATCAAGATCGCTGAGAAGTTGTCGAGCCTGAGGGAGCTGAACCGGAAAAACAGGACAGGAAAAAAGTGAACGGTCGTGCATGCGTGTAACTATTAACATTAAAAATATTAAACAAATTATTGAAATATAATAAAAATATAGTACTGATTCATGCGCAGAATCCACTTTAATCAAATATCCCCGCCTGGCCGGGTCGCATGAATGAGAAAGTGCAGTTGACAGTAAAAATCCTGTTCTTGTGCGCAGGCTGTGCCGGCGTTGCTGCCGCGGTTATCTATGTGCTCAGGGAATGGCTGCAGTGGTTGTGAATTTGGACGTGTTGTCTGGAAAATGCAGGTTATTTGACTATGCTTTTAATAGATAAACTCTGTACGGGTCACAGTCATGAAAATATCTATCCGGCAAATCCTGTTGGCTTCACTGCTGTCAATCATATCAGCGGCATCTTCAGCAGCTGATTACATGCTTTCCGTGCAACCCGTTTTGCCTGCTGACCAGGTCAAGCAGGGTTATGCGCCGTTGGCCAGTTACCTGTCCGCAAAAACAGGCCATACTTTTCATATCAAGACATACAGAAATTTTTTGACCTACTGGGCGCGTATGCAAAAAGCCAAAGACATGCATTTTATTCTTGATGCGGCCCATTTCACTGATTTTCGCGTGCAGCGTAAAAATTACCGCGTACTGGTCAAGTTGCCAGACACGGTGAGTTTCACTGTTGTCACCGGTGAGGAAAATTTCGTTTTTGAAATGGATGAACTGATATCCAAGAGAATAGCAACCATGGCAGCGCCTGGTATGGGTGCAGTACGCCTGAGCAGTATGTTCCCGAACCCGGTAAGGCTGCCATTCATTATAGAGGCGAATAACTCGGTTGATGCTGTCAACAAGGTAATTCATGGCGATGTCGATGCTGCAATCATTCCCAGCCCGCTGGTTGGCAATTACACAAATCTGAATTCTGTTGTCTCTACAGATCCGGTGCCGCACATGGCACTGTCAGCTTCTCCGGAAGTGCCCGATGATGTTGCGTTGGCGGTGAAACAGGCTTTACTCGATGCACCTGATACGCCGCAAGGCAAAAAGATGCTCGCGGATATGAACATCGAGTATTTCGAAGATGCATCTGCAGAAGTCTATGCCGGTTATGCGGATCTGCTCGACGGCGTATTTGGCTACTGACAGATGATTTTGCTTTTGTTTACTTGTAGATAACAAAAATCTGAATAACAAGAGGTATATATAGAAAGGGAATGGACGCAAAGACGCGTAAAGATCTAAGGCAACCATGTAAAGCTCTACGTTGCGAAATACTATCAGTCAATGGCAAGCGGCCGGAGCCAACCCAGCAATACGCAGGCATTATCGAAAATATCAGCAAGGGTGGTTTTCGTTTTGTGACATCGAAACGGTTTGAACTTGAAGACCGGATCAAGGCCCTGATTATTTACACTGACGGCCGTTCACAGGAAACTATTGGCAGGATCTGTTATTGCAATGAGGATGAGGGCAGCGATGAGTACGCCTACGGTTTTAGTATCATCAACGGCTTCATTCACTGACTGCTTTTTGCTGATCGTGCCGCAGTAAATCAATCAGGCCGTCAGCGGAAAGAGGGCGGTAGTAATAAAATCCCTGCATTGCATAAACGTCCTTGTTGATGAAGTAATCAGCATCATCCTTGGTTTCGATGCCCTCGATAACACACTGCAGATCCATCCTGTCAGACATGGCAATAATGGCGTCAACAATCGCCTTGTTGGCATAGCTCTTGTGTTTGAAACCGGTAACAAATGACTTGTCGATCTTGATGGTTCGTATAGGCAGCTTATGCAAGTACGATAAGGAAGAGTAACCGGTACCAAAATCATCGAGGATGAATTTAATATCTGATGCCAACAGTTCCTGCATCTTGGAAATGGTGTCATCGATGTTATCTATCAGGATGTTCTCAGTGAATTCAAGCCGGATATCACCCGGTGACAGATCATAGTTATTCAACACCTCGATCAGAGCTGGTACGAAATTCTGCTGTTTGAATTGTTTTGGACTGATATTGATCGTGACGTACTGGAAAGCAGGGTTGTTTGCTGTCACTGATTTCAATTGCCTGGTGAAAGCGCAGGCTGTATCCAATACCCAGTTGCTGACGTCAAGCACAAGATTGCTTTCTTCGGCAATGCTGATGAAATCATCAGGTGTA
>JASFVM010000120.1:0-7619 GCA_050049835.1 Gammaproteobacteria bacterium | reverse complement strand
CGCGACGGGTCGATGGTCTCGAATAACTGTAATCATCACGCGCGGTCATGGTCATGAAACGTGCCAGCAACATGCGCCACGGCAGTTTTGGCTGCAGCAGGTAATCAACCATACGCGCCATCTCGCCTTCAAGCTTGCCATTCTGTAAAGCCGCCTGCGCTGCTGCAGCCAGTCGCTGTTGCCACTGCGTGCTAAGGTCTTCCTGTTCCTGCGTCGACAAAGGCTTTGGCCTTGGTGCGCCTTTCGCCCCAGACCCGTCCGGTTCTTCTTTTTCATTGCCGCTGCCATCCTGGGCGTCATTTTTCTGGCGCTCCTGATCTGAACCGCCATCGCTCATGTCCTTGCTTTCTTCGTTCTCGTTATCCTGGTTGTCATCCGAGTTGGATTGTCGCTCCAGGTCACGTTCGCCATCATTGTCTTCATCTTCAAGACAGGGGTAGATCTCTTCTGCTGTCATGCCTTCGTACTCACGCAGGAACATGGCGTCCGGCGTTGGCTTCAACCCGTCATTGATCAGTAAAGGATTAACGGCGAAATCGCAGGCAAGCTCCCAGCGATGTTTCACACGATGGCCGCGGCGATAGAAGTGCGACAAGGCGCAATGCAAGGCTTCATGTGACAAGGCAAACTGGGTCTGGTCGTCATTCAGCGCATCGATGTAGTCGGAATTGTAATAAAACGTCCTGCCGTCGCTGTAGGTGGTTTCACACCAGGTCGGATCACCCTCTACCATCGGCAGACGCAAAACCAGTGCCCCCAGGAACGGCTTATCCAGGATCAGGCGTGTTCTCGCTGTCGCTAACTTGTTTTCTACATCAGGCATATTATTCAACCGCAGAGACGCGGAGGCGCAGAGAGAAATAATATAAGTATTTAATCCACATGGTTTAACACTTTTCTACGTATACCATTTTTCAGAACAGGTACATTGAAATTTATCAACAACCCCACACGACTTTTTGCAAGCCTCATGTATGTCAGTAATTGCGCCTCATGAATTGGTAATAACTTATCGACGGTCTTCAATTCAACGATTACCTGCTCTTCTACAATTAAATCAATTCTGTATCCACAGTCGAGCTGAATACCTTTATAAGCCAACGGCAGCTTTCTTTGTCGCTGTAACTGCATACAGTTAAGGCCGAGTTCATAACTCAGGCATTCTTCATATGCAGACTCCAACAGTCATGGCACCAGGGCTTTATGTACCGCTATAGAAGCACCAATAATGGTCTCTGTAATCTTGTTGACATCCATATCAAATCCCTTCCTTTATAAAAAATGTAATTTTCTCTGCACCTCCGCGTCTCTGCGGTTAATTACTTGCTTCAATAAAGCATGATGTCAGCAATCTTGTCTGCCCAGTTGGTAAACTCCGGGACGGCGAAGATATCTTCGCCTATTGCCCGGTGCATGTCCGACACCATCATCACACCCATCTCGCGCTGGGGGAATTTACCTGCATAGTCGAGAATGTTGCCATGCACACTGGCAGCATCTTCGGTGTCTTTTGCGCGTATGGCACGCCCTACCAGGGCGGATGCAACAGCGTACTGTAAATCGATTTCTTTCGGTGCCGGAATATCTTCTCCGTTGATGATGGCATCCAGATCCGGCATTTGATCAAGGCTTTCGATGAAAGCGCGCAACTCGATACCTGCAGCATTACCGACACAGGCCTGTAGAGCACCGGTCAATAGATCATGATTTTCATCAAACTTCTGCAACGCACGGTGTGCAAATTCCCATGAACGTGGTGACGGAAAAGCAATCGGATTGTGAGACGGATCAAAATCGAACAACAGGTCCTGCCTGAAGCGCAGGAACGCAATAATGCGTTCGTCGATGTGATTCGCGTAGGCCCATGCGACCCAGTCATCCATGTTGACCTCAACCTCGTAATGCGAGAAGCGGTTGGCCAATGGCGCCGGCATGCTATAAGTAACGCCGCGGTCACCCTGGCGGTTACCGGCGGCAATAATAGCCCAGCCCTGCGGGACTTCATATTCACCCAGTTTCCGGTCGAGGATCAGCTGGTAGGCTGCTGCCGATACGCTTGGCGGCGCCGATGTAATTTCATCCAGAAACAGGATTCCTTCTTCGCCATGACGTTGCGCATCCGGCAACATTGCCGGGACAGCCCATTCGACCGATTTTTCTGCCCTGAACGGTATGCCGCGCAGGTCGCTCGGTTCCATCTGTGACAGACGAATATCGATCAATGGCGCATCATGATGATTCGCAATTTGCGCGACCATTTGTGATTTGCCTACACCGGGAGGCCCCCACAGCATTACCGGTGTGTGATGACCCTCGCGGGTGCTGGCGTATTCTTTTTCAATGACTGTTAACAAGTGTGCGGGTCGCATATGTATCTACCAAAATTGTTTTTCGCCGCAAAAGCGCAACTGAGTGACCGGATCTAATGAACAAACTGTTCCCTGCTTGATGGAACACCACAGTTATACCTTGTAGTTATATAGGGCCGGATTGGCGGATTAAAAGCCGGCCTTTTTGTACAAGGCCCTTGCCTTGTCCGGATCCTTGTCGACGCCCAGGCCTTCTTCGTACATCATAGCCAGGGTGGTCAGGGAACCGACCAGCCCCTGCTCTGCGGCTTTTTCAAACCATTTTATGGCTTCCTTGCTGTCCTGCTCGACGCATTCTCCTTCCATGTACATAAAGCCCAGGCCATGCTGGGCCACGGCATGT
The DNA here is from genome assembly GCA_050049835.1 of Gammaproteobacteria bacterium. Lineage (GTDB taxonomy): Bacteria > Pseudomonadota > Gammaproteobacteria > SZUA-229 > SZUA-229 > JABDQW01. Next base: position 4,907 of record JASFVM010000120.1, on the reverse strand, counting down.
TCCTGTTCGGCAGCTGCACGCATTAATTCCACCGCTTTTTTTTCGTTAGCAACAACGCCCAGGCCGTTCTGGTACATGATGGCACAGCGGTGCTGGGCCTCGGCATCACCCTTTTCAGCCAACGGCGACAGAAAGCGCATGGCCTGGGAGAAATTCTTTGCCTCGAATGCCGCCATACCGCTGGCATAAGCTGCATCTTCATCCTGGTATTCGGTATTGCTGTCAGACATGTATCACTCCTGAATGTAAATTGTTCGCATTTTAACACGCCTTTGACTTCTCCCATCAGGCTCCCATAGTAATGCTATCGAAATATTTCGGCCACCCCAAAAGGGATATAAGCAAGCAGTTAACCCTGCAGGGTGAATACTGTATAATTTGCGCCCATTCAGCAGGCAATTGGCCGCTAGACTTATTGAAAAACACCGCGTGGCACTGTCAGGTGGTATAAGTAGAATCTAACAGAGGATTTAGCAGATGAATCAAGACTACTATAACGCAGTCACCAAGATGGAAGAAGCTGGTGTTGACCCTGAATACATCGTCGGATGGGAAGGCGGTTACGTACTGAACCCACCGCGTGAAGAACAGCGCGTGACAGAAGCTTACGAAGCCGGTTACGAAGATGGCAAGGCCAGAAATACTGACAACTTCAGCAACTGGATTAAAAAATAAGCTTTTTGCATTCTGATAAAAAAGCCGGTTATTTAACCGGCTTTTTTATTTCTGCTGAACGGTCTAAATCAGGCCTCTGACAACGCGCTTGAACACTTTCATTGCATCCGGTATTTCGATCTCCATAACCTGGTCCGGCACCCACTTGTTGTCTTTCTCGCCCATCACAGCCTGAACATGTTCACCAACACGCCTTCTTAGCTGGAATCCCGGCTCGCCATCGCTATAGGAAAAGCCGGCATATTCTGACATGCGCTCATTCAACAATTCGACGAATGCCTTGCTGTGATCGCCCTCGCCGTCAAAATCGACGCGGTTGTCTTTCACGGTTTTAGCCAGGTTCATCGCCAGCGCGACGATCAGCCGTCGACGCATTTCATCATCATATGCCTCGTCTGCTGCCAGGCGATCGACCATGCTGACAAAGAACGCCACCAGTTCTTCGATGACGTCGATACGCTGGCTCTGGGTATCTGTCTGAAAGCCTTCATTCTCGAGGTTAAGCACGTTGGCACTGGCTATTTTCCACAAATTAAATGCGATTACTCCGGCGGTATCCTCGATACTGCGCTCCTTGTTCTTGTCCTGCCACTTGTTTTTGACACGTAATCTCATAATTCAAATTCGCTGAAACTCATTCATTTTTCATCACTCGAATAGTATACTATTTTACTCAGGTATTATTCTATCTCTTATGAAATACGAGCATAAAAAACTTGCCAGGGCGGTTCAGCATAACTGCAATATCTCAGATGCGCGGTTTGCCGGTAACTACACCATGTGTATTTACCTGTTGAAAATGCGTGAATATTTTCGCTGGGAGATGGAACAGGACTTTGGCTCCAGCCTGACCCGGGAAGATGTCGGCCAGTGGCTGACCGAACGTGAGCAGCTATGGTCCGACATCGAAGAACAGGACTATGCACACCTCGATGTCGAGGGTGAAATGCATGACCCGTTTCATTCGCACCCGATCAACAGCAAGCTGCTTGATCACGGCCTGGTATACAGCGCCGGCATCGGACAGAAATCAAAACCGCATTTCTTTCTTGCCGATCTGATCAAACATGAAAAGCATGATGGCTATGATATCTATATATCTGCACGCGAGTATGCGCGCGATTTGAGCTCGCCCCCCGCCATGAGCCAGGACAAGACAATATATATCAGGCGTGAATCATTCAAGCGCATGATATGGGAAAAAACCGAGCAATGGCGCTGGAGCAAACCACGGAACGCAATGGCAAATGCCATCGCCTGTTACGATTTTGACAGCAGTCTGCAAAACGCACTTGACCAGATGACAGACCATGAGCTCGAGTCGGCAATACTGCACGAGATCGGCGAAATCAAGGCTGGTAGCTGTCTCGAAGGCTGGCAGGACATGATGGCGCAGCTGATGTTCACCCAGGCCGAAATCATGGCACGAGCCGTGCGCGACCACCTCGCTGACGCCATCTCGACACTGCCAGCTCTGCTGGAACAGCAGCAGGATGCATCTATTCACTTTTATATGGCCAACCTGACCAGTATGCGAAAACTTATCTTTCCTGCGCTGGTCGATGCCTACGATGAATGGCTGGAGAACGGCAATATCGCCAAACTTGAACAGCTTGTTGATAAAAGCAGGGGCCACTGGCAAGACATTGCCAGCGAAATGCTGGCATTATTCAGGAAATACGGTGAGAATAGCCATGAATATATCGAACAACTCGTAAAAACCAATACGCTTTAACGCACGTGATGAGTTCCGAAAACGCCGCCCGCAAACCGCTGCAGACAATACATGAAGTAAAACCCGATACTTTCATTTTTGAGAAGAAGGGAGCGCTGCCAATGGATATATGCAATGAAATGATTCGCCGCTTCGAAGCTGCTGAAGACGAGCAGTATGAAGGGAGGATCGGGCAGACGGTATCAAAGGACAGAGGCATAAAACACACGACTGACCTCGTTACCAGCGGTAAGGAAAAATGGAAAGACCTGGATAACGAGCTGTTCAGATCACTCAGCTCCGCCATACATGAATTTCGTGAATCATTTCCCTTTTTCAAGGGCCCTTTCAAAGACATGGGTTATGGTATCCAGCGCTACCTCCCCGGCGAGTACTATCACTGGCATATCGACGGTGGCAGCCATGAATTCAGCCACCGCCAGCTTGTTGCCCTGTGGTACCTGAACGATGTTCCCGGTCCCGGCGGCGAAACCGAATTCCTCTACCAGGGCATCAGGATCAAGCCGGAAGCCGGGAAGCTTGTTCTTTTTCCACCATTCTGGACACATGAACATCGCGCGGTTACCGTTGAAGAAGGCGTTAAGTACATTGCCACCACATGGGTGGTTTTTGCATAAGAATACTCAACGCAAAGACGCAGAAACGCAGAGAACACGAGGAAAACCCTGTTTAAAACACTGTCCTCTATTGCCTGCAGCCAACCATTCACTGTTCATTGCCATATGATGGACATCATTATCAAACAGCCTGAAACTGCCGAAGAATTCAAACAGTATCTTGATCTGCGCTGGCGTGTGCTGCGCGCACCATGGGGTGAGCCTAAAGGCAGTGAAATCGATGACATCGAGGACCGGTGTTTTCATGTCATGGCAACCGTTAATAAACAAGTCGCCGGCGTAGGCCGTCTGCAATACAACTCAAACATCGAAGCACAGATACGCTATATGGCTGTTGATCAGGCATATGAGGGAAAGCGAATTGGACGCATGATCGTGAATGCACTTGAACAGGAAGCCAGAAACAGAAATATCAGTAGTATCGTTCTTGACGCAAGAGAGCCCGTCGTCGGCTTTTATAAAAAACTTGGTTACAGCATAGAAAAGAAAAGCTACCTGCTGTTCGATGAAATACAGCACTTTCGCATGAGAAAGCGACTAACAAATCAAAAGCAAGCCTGATCTAAAAATCATAGCACCGTTCTATTTGATAAATAAATTTAGCTTGAAAATGATTCACTTCTGTTATTTCAGCAGAATCGGTGGTGCAGATAAATAATACTTGTCAAATTCATCAACAACTAATCAGGCACCTTGGCGTGCTTTGCGCCTTGGCGAGAATATATAACTGTATCAATCCGCAACTATAGCACCATAATCGGAGACCAGGCGGTCAATCATTTTTTTATCCGGATACGCCTCCGGATAATGCATGCGCCATGTCTGCCACTCGGCATACTCGTTAGCCAGATCAGCATCAGCACCTCTGCAACCCAGCACGTAAAAAACATGCTCGGCTATTTTCCAGGGACCTTCTCCCTTGAGTTCACCCTCGATCAGGTAAATGCGCGAGTCACGATCTTCATGCCAGAACAACTCGAAACAAAGCAGTCCATCTGGATGCCTGTACAATTCCGCAACGACTTTCTGGCTTCCGTCCGGTAAACGTATCTTTAAAGGTGCTGTGACAGAAAAAATGTCAGCCATGTTGATAATAAACGCTGGATTCCAACCTGCGTTCGTGTGGCATGATTGGATAATATGATTAATTCGAATTAAAAATTCATTTTGTTTTCGAAACAAGCCAGAAGACTGCAACAACCTTGTTACAATAATTGCACAAATCTATACATAAAGAACATGTCTTTGCGGACTTCGCACCCTGGCGTCTCTGCGTTGAATACTAGCCAAATATCGGCCCAAGCGGTCTTGAGTCTTCATGCCCCATGATGATTTCTGTTTCGTTCATGTCACCGGTGATATCAATGTTAATACCGGTAACACCGGGCATGGTACGCAGGATGTAGGCAGCCATTAACATCAACAACTTCTCATTTTCCGTTTCTATCGCTGTCAGTATTTTGTCTGCAGCAATCTGGCAGCGTTGCTCGGATGTTGGATTATCCACCCAGTCACGACTCATTTGCCATCCCCTGTCCATATCGGCATCAAGTTTTTCAAAAAAATCGACTGCTTCAGCAAGCAGATTATCGGGCACTTCAAAGGCATTGGAACGGCCATCTACAATTATGTTCAGTTTCATACTTATCACCTGTTAATATGCAGCTCATTATACGTAATAGTTGACCGAGATCGAACCATGCTGATTACAATCTCACAGGTACTTGAAAAAGAAGAACTTGCTGTCGTTCGGAACTTTATCTCGAGGGCGCAGTTTGTTGACGGCAAACTGTCTGCAGGCAGTGAAGCCGTCGACGTTAAAAACAATCTCGAGATGCAAACCAGCGAGCAGAACATGTCACAATTGAATAATCTTGTCA
>JASFVM010000119.1:0-7666 GCA_050049835.1 Gammaproteobacteria bacterium | reverse complement strand
GCTTGAAGGCGAGATGGCGCGTATGGTTGATTACCTGCTGCAGCCAAAACTGCCGTGGCGCATGTTGCTGGCACGTTTCATGACCATGACCGCGCGTGATGATTACAGTTATTCGAGACCATCGACACGTCGCGGTGATCCTGCCGTCTATCCAAGTTTGCGTAGTCACGAGACCAATGTCGTTGTTGTTATCGATACCAGTGGCTCGATTTCAGCCGATGAAATACAGGAATTCATGTCTGAAATCGATGCGATCAAAAGCCAGGTACGTGCACGCATTACCTTGCTTACCTGTGACTCAGAGCTGAATTACGGCTGTCCGTGGACATTCGAACCATGGGATGAATTTGCCAAGGATATCGATATTCGTGGCGGTGGCGGCACCAGTTTCAGACCGCCGTTTGAATGGGTTGCAGATCAGGACAAGGCACCTGATTTGCTAATGTATTTCACTGATGCAGTAGGCATATTTCCGAAAGTGGAGCCAATGTTCCCCGTGTTATGGCTGGTCAAGGGCAAACAACCTGTGCCTTTTGGACAACGCATTCAATTAAATTGATTTTTTCACCGCAAAGACGCAGAGGCGCTGAGAAATAAAGGTTGTATGCATTAAAATTGTTTAGCTAATTAATTACTAATTTTATGAAGTTCATACAAGTATTCTTCACTGCGTCTCAGCGCCTCTGCGGTTAGAATCGTCTTTATGGAATTATCTGCTGAAGACAATCTTCGTTTAAACGTACTGCTTGCACAGAACCTGCAAGCGGTGCGTATAGATGAATCGAAAATGGTTGTCTTTGCGCTCACCGACAAAGGTGAAGCTAAAGTGCCGTTAAATCCTAACTGTAAGGACGAAAAATATATCAAGCAGGTAAAAGCGGTGTTATCCACCCATGTGATGGGTTCCCCTGGCGGTTACCCTGTTTTCCTGAAACGATGGACGCGAATGGGCCAGGCTAGAGACGAAAGCCTGGCGCAGCTGCTGATGCTCGGCGAGGAGGAAGCTGTAGTTGCTGCTGTCCATGCAGCGGGTTTGACCGATGAGCTGGCGGAACGTGCATGGTGGGCAATGCCGACTGCAGAAAACGCCCGCCGCATGCTGGAGAAAGAGGCGGTGGTTAAAGGGAAAACCGGCCCTGTGCTCGCTGAATTTCTCATCGAGTTCCTGCCATTTGAAGAAGAACCGCGTGCCATGATTGAGTCTGTACGGCTCGTGCTGCAGCCCGGGCTGATCAATGAAGAAGAGAAGCAGAAGCTATGGAAACGTGCCCGCGCTAAACGCAGTTTCTATGTCGGATTCCTGCATGCGACACCGGAAAACCTGCCGGATGATGCACGGCCTCACGTGATGTATGCTGAAGTAAGAGACAGGCTGAAGCCTTTATATGAAGCAGGTAATCGCTATGCTGACATGATTATGCGCACGTTCAGTGACAGAGGGCAGTGTTTTATCAATACAGCTGTGGAAGCTTTGAAGAAGCCGGTAGACCAGGACGTTGTTGAATTGTTGCTGGGTGCAATTGCGGCTTATTTCAGGCCAGTTAAACCGGAAAATTTCACACCTGATGATATCGATGCAATCAGCCTGGAAGCCGGTCAACTATGCAGCACAGACGAGGAAATCAAGGCTGTACTCGAACAGGTGCCGGAGCTTGAAACCGCGATACGCGCAACACTTGTTCTTTCGTGCCTCAGCGTTAAGCTGGTTAATCCGATATTCGCCCGCACCGACGCAATAGGCACCATGATGCGTAAAAAAATCCAGCCGGTTACAACACCGATTTTCGAACAGCTGGCAGTACTGCAAGCCAAGAGCTGATGCATGTCGATCACATAAGCCTGATCCTGCGTTTGACCTTGTCGGAAGAAATGCTGCAAAGGCATACGCCTGCATCGGTTACCAGTGTTGGTGAAAAGCTGGCAACAATGATAGATCAATACAGTCGGGAAAATCAGCTGGGTTATTATCCGGCAATTGAATACTTCCGGCAGCTGCCTGAGACAGACCAGGCCCTGATTGACACGGCCGAGCAGATAGCCTGGCATGTCAGCAAACTGGCACGCGAGGAAATCCAGTCACGTCTGCGACCGATATTTTCTACCGTAAGGTTTCAGTCTATCCAGACAGAAGCCTTTGCTTTGCCTTCTGTGCGACCCGGCCAGGCTTCAGCGTTTGAACAGCTGTTAAAGCACTGCACGCCCGATACCGTGAAAGTTGAACTGCTGGTTTCACTGCTGCGCAAGGACGCCGATCAGCGTGGCAACGCGGCAGAAGGCTATGCGCGAAAAATGATGTACCGCTGGCTGAAAACCGGGTTTGAGGATGTTGAAGTTACGGCGTCTTTCGCAATCAGCAGTTAAGTGCTCTGTTGCTGTGGAGATGTAGCAATAACTACCTGCTATTCGCCCGAGACTTTCTTGACGTCCTGAAGTGCAGAATGCGCATACTGAAGAAAATTCTCCAGTGGTTCTATCAGTGTTGGCAGGAATTCAGTTGGAATATTGCTGTAGTCGCCTGAAAGAATATCAGAGAAAAAATCACCGAAGGCATCAATGGAGGCCTCGTCACTTTCAACAGGAGTGACGGTAGAAGGTGTGCTGAATGTATAGGCGCCTTTATCGTCATCAAGTTTCTTTTCGTATGTTTCATCGTACCTGATGATGCGTTTATTGCTGGTATCCAGCGATGTCGCGAGTGCCCGTGCTGCCTGGACACAATATTCCTCAAAGTCGAGCTTTGCAGATGAATCTTCAAACTCTGTTGAACACAAGCCAACAGCAAGACTGACATGAATTTTTATCTTGCTGATATCGAAAACCAGATCTTCTGCGGATTGTTTCAACCGAGTTGCTACGATATGGGCCTTGAATGATTTTGTGTTAGGCAAAACAATTGCGAATTTGCCGTCTTCAATGTGCGCGACCAGTTCTTCCTTGCGTACAGAACTTTCAAGCAGGCCGGCAACGGTGGTGATTATTGTATTGGTGGCCTTGCTGCCGTAGGTTTCGATCAGTTTCTGTGTATCCGCAACTTCAGCATAAAGGATGGAGGTGGCCATATTATGGCGTTTCTCAAAGGACAGGGTCTTGTTGCCGAATTCAAGCAGCATGCGGTTACTGTACAGGCCGGTGAGCGTATCGTAAGCTGCCTTTTTCTCCAGTTGACTGATCTGCTTGCTCAGGCTTGTATAGGACCGTGCACGACTGAGTATGTCGATTTTGTCAAACGGCTTGCTGACAAAGTCGGTTGCACCAATATTATGCGTGGCTTTCTTTGCGGCATCCGAGTCTTCATGACCGGTTATCATGATGACCGGTATGTTTGATATACGTTCGCAATCGGATTCCCTGATCTTCTGCAGCAATAACATCCCGTTCATGACCGGCATATGCATGTCGGCAAAGACCAGCGCGATCGACGCATTGGACTGCAGCAGCGCCCAGCCTTCTTCACCATCAGTAGCAAAATGTGTGGTGTACTCATCACCAAGATGTTTGCCGATGGCAGCTCGAATAGTCGGCGAGTCATCAACAATCAGTACTTCTGTATTGGGGCTGGACATACTCTACTCCTGTTTTGCCTTTTATCCTTGTTACCTTGAGCGCTGCATATACAACACTAATCTAGACAATATCACTGCAGGGTGCCTCGTATTTTCCGATATGCCGGATGAATGGTGTCGATTGGCCTATGAGTGGCGTGCAAAAAGTGTCACATATGGCCAGACCGGTCAAAATATGACCAGTCTGATGGGAAGGTTACAGCAGTTGCTGGTAGTCGATTTCATTGAAGCCGATAATCAGTACTTTGCCTGATTCGAGTACCGGTCTTTTGATAATGCCTGGATTGGCAAGCATGGTTTTTACTGCCGAGTCCTGATTGATGTTGTTCCTGGTCTTTTCATCCAGTCTGCGCCAGGTTGTGCCGCGTTTATTCAACACGGTTTCCCATCCGGTCTGCTTGACCCAGTTTCTCAGTTTGCTTTCCGGAACACCATGCTTCCTGTAGTCATGGAATTCATATTCCAGTCCATTGGCTTCAAGCCACTTGCGCGCTTTCTTGATGGTGTCGCAGTTCGGGATGCCGTAGATTATTATCATAGGAAAATTTAAAAAATATTACCGCAGAGGCGCGGAGACGCAGAGGATATATTGTTTACAACAAGGGCTTTTGAATTTGAAATCACGCGTAACAAGAAACATTGATACCCAACTGTGAAACTGTTCACATGAGTTCATGCATCAATCGATTCGAAATAACCGTATTTAACAAATATTATTTCCTCTGCGTCTCCGCGCCTCTGCGGTTAATCATTCTATATCACGAAGCAATTCGTTCAGTCCGACTTTGCCGCGGGTTTTTTCATCGACCTGCTTGACGATAACAGCACAGTAAAGACTGTAGGTGCCGTCTTTGGAGGGCAGGTTGCCGGAGACAACGACCGAGCCGGCAGGAATTCGACCATAAGTGACTTCGCCGGTGGCGCGATTGAAAATTTTCGTGCTTTGGCCGATATAGACACCCATTGAAATAACAGAACCTTCCTCGACGATAACACCTTCCACGATCTCGGAGCGGGCACCGATGAAACAGTTGTCTTCGATAATGGTGGGTGCCGCCTGCAGAGGTTCGAGTACGCCGCCGATGCCGACGCCGCCTGAGAGATGCACGTTCTTGCCAATCTGCGCACATGAACCGACGGTGGCCCAGGTGTCGACCATGGTGCCCGAGTCGACATAAGCGCCGATGTTGACATAGGATGGCATCAACACGACGCTGGGTGCCAGGTAAGAGCCGATGCGTGCGGTTGCCGGTGGTACCACGCGAACACCGGATTCCCTGAATGCGCGGGTATTGTGATCGGCAAATTTGGAGGCGACCTTGTCATAGTAGTTGGTGAATCCGCCCTTGATGAATTCATTATCATTGATACGGAAGGAAAGAAGTACGGCTTTCTTCAGCCATTCATTGACAACCCAGTCGCCTTCTTTCTTTTCAGCAACACGCGCCTGTCCTGAATCGAGCAGGGCGATCGCTTCATTGACAGCGTCTGATACATGAGTTTCAACATTGCGCGGGGTAATGTCCGCTCTTCTTTCAAAAGCCTCTTCGATCAACTTCTTCAGTTCTTCCACGTTCTCTCTCCAACTATTTTGATTAATTCAGTGTTGCTAAAAATTGTTTGATTCTGTGCGCTGCTTCAATGCACTCATCAACAGCTGCAACCAGTGCCATGCGCACATGGTTGCTACCCGGGTTGTCGCCATTCACTTCGCGCGATAAATAGCTGCCCGGCAGGACCGTAACGTTTTGTTGCGCAAACAACTGCTGCGCGAAATCGGTATCTGAACCAGGCGTGTTGAACCAGATATAAAAACCGGCATCGGGTTTGTGTGCACTGCTGACAGGCCCGAGTATCTCAAGTACGGCATCGAATTTTTCGCGGTAAAGCCTGCGGTTGTTGATGACGTGTTCCTCGTCGTTCCATGCCGCGATACTTGCTTCCTGGTATGGCGGGGACATGGCGCAGCCATGGTAAGTGCGGTATAGCAGGAATGATTTAATGATGTTTTTGTCGCCGGCGACAAAGCCGGAACGCATGCCGGGCAAATTGGAGCGTTTCGACAGACTGTGAAACACAACACAGTTGGTAAAATCGCTGTTGCCGCAACTATGTGCTGCCTGCAACAATCCTGCAGGCGGTGTGTCTTCATCAAAATAGATTTCCGAGTAGCATTCATCGGAAGCAATCACGAAATTGTATTGCATTGATTTTTCAATCAGTCCGGCCAGTTGTCGTTGAGACATGACTGCACCGGTGGGATTACCCGGGCTGCAGATATAAATCAGCTGGCAGCGCTTCCATATCTCTTCCTCGATGGCATCGAAGTCGGGCAGGTAACTGGTTTCCTCAACGGTACGGTAAAAGAAAGGTTCAGCACCTGAAAGCAGGGCAGCGCCTTCATAAATCTGATAGAAGGGATTGGGCATCATCACCAGTGCGCCCGGTTTGCGATCAACGATGCACTGGGCAAAGGCAAACAGTGCTTCGCGCGTACCATTGACCGGTATCACCTGTTTTTCGGCGTCGATGCTGTCGGTGCCCAGTTTGAAACGGCGTTGCAGCCAGTCTGCAATTGCCTGTCTGAGTTCGGGGCTGCCTTTGGTCAACGGGTAGCGATTCGACTGGTAAAGATTCTCCCGTAGCGGGGCCAGTGCGACTTCCGGTGATGGATGCCTGGGCTCACCAATAGACAGGGCAATAGGATCCAGCTCTGCCGGTGGCGTACAGCCAGCCTTGAGCGCGGCAAGCTTCTCAAAAGGATAGGGCTGTAGTTTTTGCAGCAAAGGATTCATTCTCGGGCCTGTCCAGGTTTTTCGTTCGATATCTCAGGTACTTAAATGTGTGTGCTGCCCATGGGCTCGCTATCGACATTTATTTTCATATAAACTCTTTTTTTGCCCGTAACTGACTGCTAAAGCAGCATGGGTGATGTTAAATCTGGCGTCCCGGGATGAAAGGCAAGTCCCGAAGGGCGCATATTATAAGCGATTTTGAGGGTAATGACCTTGGCGAAAGGGGTAATCAAGGGTTTTGACCATGCCAGTGTGCTGGTGAAGGATACGCACAGGGCGCTCGATTTCTACATCGGGGTGCTGGGCCTGGAGCAGAATTACGACAGGCCTGATCTGTCCTATCCCGGTGCCTGGCTGAATCTTGGCGAAGGTGGTCAGATCCACCTGATTGAATTACCCAATCCCGACCCTGTTGATAATCGACCCGAGCATGGAGGCAGGGACAGGCATACGGCTTTAACCGTTGCAGATCTCGATGCAATCATTGCCGAGCTCAACAAGGCAAAGCTGCCTTTTACGCTCAGCAGTTCGGGCAGGCGTGCTCTGTTCTGCAGGGATTTTGACGGTAATACCCTGGAATTGATCGAGATGCAGGGGTGAGGCAGCTCTGGCTAGTTATTCAGTGCGCCCTGGTCAACCCACTCCCGGAGAGTCCTGACCTGTTTTTCGTTAAGACCATCGTCCTCCCTGTGCGGCATGCGTTGCAGTTTGCCGGCGCGACCTTCCACCAGCATATTCAGAATACTGCGGCGGCTGTCGCCAGCAAAAACAACAGGCCCGTAGTAGGTGCCCTGCATCAAGCTGTGGTAAGAATCCATTTTCAGTCCGGTTGCGATGTATCCAGGGCCTTCAGGAGCCAGATGACATTTGATACAGCGCTCTTCCAGTATCGGCAAGACATCTTCCCTGTAACTGACCTGTTGTGAGACGCAGCTTGCTAACAGCGGCGTGAGTACACTCGTTACATACAATATCCTGTTCATCGCAGGCTTGCCTCAAGGTTTTGATTACATGGCGGACGCTGCTTTCCTAGTCCTGTGCCAGCATGCGCTTTTTTTTATGGTCTCTACTGGCATTAAAGGTGGCGATGCGTTCAACCCGTTCGAACGTTGTAAAGAATTCATTCTTCAGGTTGTCTTTCACGATGCTGCTACCAACAACCGGCGGGATAAAGAAGTCTGGTTCTAAAAATGCCTCATAGACCAGATAGCTATGATTGTCCACGGGGGTTATCTTCCAGGTTGCTTTTCCGGATTTGAATTCGCTCAGGGCCGGGACTATCTCGGCTTCCAGATCACCAGATTCCAG
>JASFVM010000118.1:0-7738 GCA_050049835.1 Gammaproteobacteria bacterium | reverse complement strand
ATCTGATAGCGTTGGTGATGGCACAGGCGACCTGTTTCTGGATGACTTTACTGGCATGCCTGATTACCGGCAGGCTTCTTTTGAAGTTAACGAAGTATGGAAGAACAAGACACCAGCGCCCATCCCCTGGGCCGAGTTCGATCGTTACGGCAAGTATTACTACATCGCCCGCAAGGTTGATGTAGCGACATTTAATGGACAGACGATTGCCTATATCGCCTACGGGCTTGGTGGTGTGGTCGCTGTTGATGTAACCGGGTATGAGGCTGCGGGTGTTTATGATCCGACCAATACGACCGATCCTTTCGCGAATTTCATTGATGAGGGCGATAACATTTATCTCGGCTACGTTCCCGCTGTACCGGCCAATGGTCCGGATCTCTCCACGGGTTCATCATCCAACAGCCTGTATCCCCATTTTGGCTGGGGCATGCTGAAGGAAGCCGGTATAGTCGACGTGCATGTGGATATTGCAGGCAACCGGGTCTTCTTCTCCGATCACTTTGCCGGTCTGGTAGCTATCCAGAACGCAGACAATCCATCTGGCTGGGGTGCTGGCACATTCGACAATGACCAGCTTTGGGAAAGTGACGGCACAGTTATAGATCAGTCGCCACTTGGAGATCACTGGCCGGATTACGAGTTTATTACCTCTTATGATATGCAGCCGCATGATCTTGCGGACAATGAATCCTTGCCGGAATGGTTATACCATGCTCCTGCAGTACTGCTGACAGGCGAGGTGAATGGTCATGGCAACGCGTTTATGTTGATGCCCACCATGAATGCTGCGGCTGCTGGACAGGAGGTAGATATTGTCGCTGCTTCCGGTGGTGGCGGTATCAATTTCATTGATATAGACCTGTCATCGCCAGCAACTGATGACGGCTTCACGGTGCTGGCGCACCTGGCAACAACCGACGAGGTTTATCGTGAAGCGGATGGGACGACAACGGTCGGGCTTTCGGTAGGGCATTCCGCCGGCGTCACCAGCTATCACAATATGCTGTTCCTCGCCGATGGGCCACATGGCTTGACGATATGGGAAATAGCCGATCCGGACAGGTGTATCCCGACGGACGACCCGCACATGATAGCCAACGCGCTGCAGGAGGAGTATGCGGTCGATACGGGAACAGAAGTGATCAATCCCACACCGCATGCCTATGACGTTGTGCTGGATGCGGATCAACAGAATGCATATGTCCTGTCGCAAAGCAGGGGTCTGCGTCGTGTCAGCCTGGCTGACGTTGCTACAGCGGAGGTGCCGGTGCTGCTTAAACCGCAATTGAGTGACATTTACGAGCACAATACCGACTCGGGAAGTGTTGGCGGACTGCATATGCAGGATCATGCCTATGATGCCAAACTGGATGGAAATCTTGCCTTTGTTGCCGATGGCAGTAATGGCCTGACCGTATATAACCTGGATAAGGATCCGTCAGCGGTAACTGACTACGTGGTTGGTAATATTGGTGGTGCAACCGGGGCTCAGCCTTCATTGGGACATGCCACAGCAGTTGCGCTCTGGTCTGACACCAGTGATGCAAACAACATTGTAAAATATGCATTTGTTGCTGCCGGGAATTCGGGTGTCGGTGTTGTCAATGTGACTGATGCTGCGAACATGGAGCTGGTGAAAGTGTTCGAGCCCATCAAGTATGAAGAGGAAGGGGGCGAGCTCAAGGTCGGCAAGGCTGATGGCCGCAGTGTTGATGTCAAGGTCGTAGATGACCATGTGTATTTCACTTACGACAGTTTCGGTGTCGTTGTTTACACCATCGCCGATCTGATCGAGCCGTTACCTGCGGGTATGGACCCGAATGATATCTGGGAGCCTGCCACCATTGGCGAGCGTCCGGAAGCGGTAGCCCGGTTCAAGCTTCAGGATCCGTTGCTGTCCGGCAGTGCTGAACTGACGGAACTGAGTGGCGGTGCACTGAAAATGTTCCACCAGGCTGTTGATGGCAAGCATATTTTCTACATCGCTTATGGTACAGCGGGTGTTGCAAAAATCGACTGGACAGATCCGGCAAATCCATTACTGGTGGATCACATTGATACCGCAGGCGAGGCTACTGATGTTGTTGTAGTCAACAGCCGCGCCTACGTGGCTGATGGTGCCGGCGGGCTTGTGTTAATCAAATAATCAGCGTTGAGCAAAATAGTTATGAAGAACAAAAAGATGGTTACACTGCTGGCGACTGCAATGGCGTTTGTCGCTAGTGGAACAATGGCTGCTACGGAAGGCAGTTCCTATATCGGCGTTCAATATGGATATGGTGATTACGACGAGGAGGGAATCTCAGAGACGCTTAACCCAACAGCTCTGATCGGTCGGTTTGGTTATTTCTTTCATCCCAACTTCTCAGTAGAAGGTCGGCTGGGTTTCGGCTTGCAGGATGATACGCAATTTGTATCAAATGTCGGTTTGAATGGAGTTGATGTCAGGCTGGATATTGATCATGTGGTGGGTCTTTATGGCACGGGACACATCAACCTGACAGATGCAATATCTTTCTATGGTGTACTTGGCGCAAGCAGTGTGAAAGCCACGGCCAGCATTCCCTCGTTCCCGGCATTGACCGTGACCGATGATGAAAGCAGTGTCTCATACGGTGTTGGTGCCGATGTCGGTATTGGCAAGAGTATCGCATTGAATGTTGAATACATGCGCTATCTTGATAAATCCAGTTATGACTTTGACATGATTGGGCTGGGTGCCACTTTCAGTTTCTGATTTGCTCCTGGCCCAGCAATGGGATGTGTCATTTTAAATTAACGAGTTCTTGCGTTGATGTTGCATGTTCTCCTGACCTGAGAAATAGATATGGGTAATTTGAATAAAAGCATCATCGCCGGTTTCTCTGCATTGACTATCGTCTTGAGTATTTGTCCAGCCAGCGCCACGGATGCAGTAAACCCTGCAAATAGTGATGACACAGCTACGCTGGATTTTAATGAGAAGACGCATTTGATCTTCATGTGTGAAGAAGAAAAGCTGGCGCGGGATGTCTATATCACGCTGGGGACAAGGTATCCGGATTCTGCAATTTTCGGTCGTATCGATGATTCAGAAGAAAGGCATAAATGCGCCGTTGCCGATATGCTGGAAAAATATGAAATTCCCAATCCCAGTACCAACGACAATGTAGGTGTCTTTACCGGCGAAGATTATGGCTGGTATTTCACTGAGAAATTTAATGCACTGGTCGAGAGAGGATCAGTTTCTGTACTTGAGGCACTGTACGTAGGTGCATTCATTGAAGAATTGGATATGCTGGATATTAATCAGTGTCCCCAGGTGATCGTGGAAACAGACAATGGAATCAATGATGTTTCCGAATGTGGCAAGGTCTATACCGACAACGCTGACATATTGCGTCTATACGGATCCTTGCTTGAGGGTTCCGAGAATCATTTACGTGCCTATGTTGCAAACATAGAAAAGCAGATCGGAGAAGGCAACTACGTAGCTCAAATACTCACCCAGGAACAGGTTGACGCTATTCTGGGTCGCTGAAAATATCTTCCTGTCATGTTGCGGGCCTGATTTCCGGGAAAACATTTCTTACTTGTTAAGACGCAACAAATATACATAGTAGCAGAATCCTGTTTCAGCTAGTTCTGCTGAGAATCTTTCTGGTGGTTCCCTGAACCTGAAAAGATTGTAAATCTTCTGTTTCCGGTAATTCCTCTATGACCGCTTGAGTTCGGCATAATCATTATTCGAATGTATAATTGGATCCCTCGCATATATTTTCTGCCAATAAATCAATGATACTACTGACTCTGCATAAATCCGGTCTTACCTGACGTCTGAACCATGAAAGGAATATGTAATGATTACTGTTAAAAGACTCATGCTGGATGTGCTCAAGCCGCACGAACCGAACGCGCTGGAGTTTACCCGTGCCATCGCCGGCGTAGGACCGGGTTACAGAGTATGCCTGACAGTGCTCGAGATGGATGAGAATACCGAAACACTGCAGCTCGAGGTGGAGGCGGGCGCGGTTGATCTTGATGCTGTCGAGGCTGCAATCAAAAGTATGGGTGGTTCACTTCACAGCATCGACCAGGTTGAAGTCCAGAACGAAACAGACAAAGGCTAGCCTCTTGTGAGTCTGCTGGATCAGGCAAAACTTCTACACGACATCTCCCGAACCAGCAATATCGGTCGTCGTTATTTCGTGGTCAACGGCTTTGACGGTGCCCTGACCATGCTGGGCATGATCATAGGCTTCCTGATCAGTGCCGGTGATGATCTCGCCGTGATCATCAATACCTGCCTTGCTGCAGCTATCGCGCTGGGCATGAGCGGCCTGAGCAGCGCTTATATCAGCGAAGTGGCAGAACGCAAGCGCGAGCTGGTCAAGCTTGAGGAAGCCATGATCGCCGATCTCGGTGCAACTGCGCACGGTAATGCAGCGCGCTGGGTGCCGGTCTGGATTGCACTGGTCAATGGTCTGGCGCCGCTCGTTATTTCACTGCTGATCCTGCTGCCGCTATGGCTGTCGAGGGCCGGCCTGCCGCTGCCACTGCCGCCGCTGTACGCGTCGATTGCTGTTGCACTGGTGCTGGTCTTTATGCTCGGCGTTCTGCTGGGACGGGTCGCAGGCATATCCTGGTTGCGCAGTGGCATGCAGACCCTGCTGGTAGCTATTGTAACCGCTGCACTGATTTATCTATTCACGGGTTTCTGAAGTTGCAATCCGGCGATTGGCACACGGTTGCAACTGAAGAGATACTCCGGCAGCTCGAAACTTCAGTCGAAGGTTTGAGTGCGGCAACAGCCCGACACCGCCTGGCCGAATACGGCCCCAACGCACTGCCGGGGAAACGCCGGCGCTCGCTGTTACGCATAACGCTGAATCAGTTCAGTGATTTCATGATCATGGTGTTGCTGGCGGCGGCTGTTATATCCGGCCTCATTGGCGATCCGCAGGATGCGATTGCTATTCTGGTTATTGTGCTACTTAACGCTGTTATCGGTGCGATACAGGAGTCAAGGGCAGAACGTGCAGTAGCGGCCCTGCGTGAAATGACAGCGCCCGAAGCCCACGTTATTCGTGACGCTCAGAACATGACGATTGCAGCATCAGAACTGGTTCCCGGCGATATCGTGCTGTTGCAGACAGGCAATATCGTACCCGCAGATCTGCGCCTGCTGGCTGTGGAAGAATTGGTCACCGATGAATCTGCGCTTACCGGAGAGTCGACGCCTGTCAGCAAACAGACTGATGTCATCGATGAAACAGATCTGACTCCGGGCGATCGTCTGAACATTGCATTCAAGAGCAGCCTGGTCACCAGTGGAGCCGGCACGGGTGTGGTCGTTGCCACCGGGCTCAATACCGAGATAGGGCACATTGCCGAGCTGTTGCATGGTGAAGCCGGTGTTAAAACCCCGCTGCAGGAACGCCTGACCCGCTTCGGGCGGTATCTTGCGCTGGCTGTCCTGGCAATCTGTGCAGTGGTCTTTACCGCCGGACTGCTGCAGGGGCAACCGCTGTTGCTGATGTTCCTGACGGCGGTAAGCCTGGCCGTGGCAGCAATACCCGAAGCTTTGCCCGCAGTTATCACGATTTCGCTCGCCTTAGGTGCACGCAAGCTGACCCGTCACAACGCACTGGTACGTAATCTGCCGGCTGTCGAGACCCTTGGCTCGGTAACCTGTATCTGTGCTGACAAGACCGGTACGCTGACGCAAAACCGGATGAGGGCCGAGCTGTTCTATTACGACGGCACCAGACATAAGTCACTACCGGAACCGGTGGCCGACATGTCAACGATAGAACTCGGGCATGCCATGGCTCTCAACAACGACATCATGGAGAAGGATGGAAAGCCTGCCGGTGAGCCAACCGAGCTCGCACTGTTCGAAGCAGCACACGATGCCGGTTTTGATAAAGATGCATTGGAGGGGAAACTGTCACGACTGGCTGCGATTCCATTCGACAGCAGGCGCAAGCTGATGACGACGCTGCATCAGTCAGCAGAAGGTGTGACTGCCTGTATCAAGGGCGCGCCGGAAAGTGTATTGACCCTGTGCGGCAAGGCCGTAATACAAGGAAAGTTAGTATCATTCCGGCACGAATCCGTACTGGCCGAGGCCAATGCGCTGGCCAATGAAGGTTACCGGGTGCTGGCATTTGCCAGGCGCGAGCTGTCTTCACTGCCGCAACAGCTTGAGAGCGAAATCGTCGAACAGGATCTGACTTTTCTTGGTCTTGTTGCATTGATCGATCCACCGCGGTCCGAAGTCCCGCAAGCGATCGCAGACTGTCTGACAGCGGGTATTATCCCGGTGATGATCACCGGCGATCACCCCGGGACGGCCATGGTTATCGCCAGGCGTCTTGGCATTGCGCAGGAAGCTGAGGCGATGCTCAGTGGGGAAGAGCTGGCAAATCTATCCGATGAAGAATTCGCCGAGGTCGTTGAATCAATACGGGTCTATGCACGCGTTACGCCCAGGCAGAAACTGCGTATTGTCAAGGCCTTGCAGGTCAATGGCGAGTTTGTGGCTATGACCGGTGACGGTGTCAATGATGCGCCGGCATTGAAGCGGGCGGGGATCGGTGTAGCGATGGGACAGAAGGGTACCGATGTCGCACGTGAAGCCTCGGATATGGTGTTGCTGGACGATGACTTCGCAACCATCGTGCGTGCCGTCAAGGCGGGGCGCTCGATCTTCGATAATATTCGCAAGTTCATCAAGGACACGATGAGTTCCAATTCCGGTGAGATCTGGACATTGTTCCTGGCGCCGTTCCTGGGCTTGCCGATTCCGTTGCTGCCTATCCATATTCTATGGATCAACCTGATTACAGATGGACTGCCAGGACTGGCGTTCAGTGCCGAGCCGGCCGAGCCCGGGATAATGAAACGACCGCCGCGTCCCCCGGAAGAAAGTATTTTTGCGCATGGCATGTGGCAGCATATCATCTGGGTAGGGCTGTTCATTGCCGGGATCTCCATTGCCGCCATGGCCTGGGCCATAGAACGCGATGTGCCATACTGGCAAACCATTATATTTACCGTGCTCACGGTTTCGCAGTTGTTCCATTCTCTTGCGGTCAGATCGGAATCGGCTTCGCTGTTCAGTATCGGGCTGTTCACCAACCTGCCGATGCTGGGCGCCGTAATACTCACCTTGCTGTTACAAATGGCGGTGATTTATATGCCGGCACTCAACGATATCTTCTATACCCAGCCGCTGCCGTTGTTTGATCTTGTGGTTTGCCTGGCATTGTCTTCACTGGTTCTGTTCGCGGTGGAGACCGAAAAGTGGCTGGTGAGGCGTGGTGTTATCTACCAGGAAAGCAGATAACTTTTTTAATCAATGATTTTTGCACGAATGTTCCGTCATGACTTGAACATAACAGGCAAGACTGTTTTTGCAGCTTGTCGTACTGGCAGGTTTCATCAAGTTCATTTAAAGAAAGGGCGGGGGTTGTCGTGACCATTTTGTTTGCCGGGTTACATCGTGCAGTGAACATTTGAACGTAAATGGCTAATTTAACAGCGTTCAGTACAATGGCTTTTAGAAACAGGGTGATGTGCTATCTCATGCTCAAATATCGGCAATTGCTCATGTGCTCGTGAGGCCGGTCGATATTCTGCCAGAATTCCTGATACGACCTGTGGCGGATCATCCATAAGGTGAAAATACGTGCGTGCTCAATTCTGATTTGACCTGATGGGTATTGTGGTATTATTTTATTGGTATTCAGGC